>CAYVOU010000059.1:0-7764 GCA_964453295.1 uncultured Gammaproteobacteria bacterium | reverse complement strand
GTCTACAATGAGTCGCCGACACCCTGGCACATCACGTCGGACAAGGGTTGGATCAGCCGCAACAACGAAATCGTGCTGCTGACCGGAAAAGTGCACATGTGGCAGGACGATGCCGCGGGCCAGCGCCAGTTCGACGTGGTTACGCGCGATGTGCGCATCCTGCCCGACAAGCAATACGCCGAGACGTCGCAGCCGGCGGTGATGCGCAGCCCGAGCACCGAATACCATTGCATCGGCGTACGGGCTTATTTCGATCAGAACATCTTTGAACTGCTAAACCATGTCAGGGGCCGACATGAAGTCAAAAACAAAAAAGGTTCGTAGCGCGCTCTGCATCGGGGCGTGCCTGCTGTCGCTGCTCGCGGCCGGGCCGGCGCGGGCGCTATCCACCGACAAGGACCAACCCATCGAGATCGATGCCGACTACGCCAAGCTCGACAAGAATAAGAAGATCACAATCTACACCGGCGACGTGGTCGTGGTGCAGGGCAGTATCCGCATGACCGGCGACAAACTCACCGTCTACTACGACGATAACCAGCAGGTGAAGGAAGCCTACATGGATGGCAAGCCGGCGCATTTCAAGCAGCGCCCCGACGGCCGCGACGTGGACTTCACCGGCCAGGCCCTGCACCTCGAGTACCACGCCAACGAGAACTTGTTGCGGTTCATTGATCACGCCAAGCTGACGCAGGGCAAGGAGGTGATGACCGGGCCGCGCATCGATTACGACACCGAGGCCAGCATACTCACCGCCCGCGGCCTCACCGCCAAGGAAAAGCAGCAGGGCGAGACACCGGCCAAGTCCGGCGGACGGGTGCACATCGTCATTCCGCCAAAAACCAAGAAGAACGAACCGGCCAAGCCCTGAATCCGTGCCGAGGCGCCGCGCCGCTTTCTGCTGCAATGCCGCGGCGCATCGCGCCGCGGCATTGCGGGCCAGGTCCCTCAAGATCTCCATCCATGAGCATACTCGCCGCCCGCCACCTCTATAAAAAATACAAGCAGCGCGACGTGGTCAAGGACGTCAGCCTGAGCGTGCACAGCGGCGAGGTGATCGGCCTGCTGGGTCCCAACGGCGCCGGCAAAACCACAAGCTTCCACATGATCGTCGGCCTGGTCCCCTGCGACAACGGCAGCATCCACATCGACCAGCGCGACGTGACCCAGCTGCCCATGGACCAGCGCGCCAGGATGGGGCTGGGCTATTTGCCGCAGGAAGCCTCGGTGTTTCGCAAGCTGACCGTCGAGGAAAACATCATGGCGGTGCTGGAGGTGGTGCCGAACCTGCATCCGAAGCAGCAGTTGCGACGGCTGGAAAACCTGATGCGGGAGTTTCACCTCGAACACGTCAAAGACAGCCTGGGGGCCAGCCTGTCCGGTGGCGAGCGGCGGCGGACCGAGATCGCCCGGGCGCTGGCCCTGGAGCCGCGCTTCATCCTGCTGGACGAACCCTTCGCCGGCGTCGACCCCATTTCCGTGGGTGACATTCAGAAAATTATCAACCACTTGTGCCGGATCGGCATCGGCGTACTGGTCACCGACCACAATGTGCGCGAAACCTTGGGGATCTGCCACCGCGCCTACATCGTCAGCGAGGGCCGCATCATCGCCGAGGGCAGCCCCGACGAAATCCTCGAAAACAGTCAGGTTCGCGACGTCTATCTGGGGACGGAATTCCGCATGTAGCACTCGTTTTGCACGACGTCCAGGGGCGGCACAAAATTAAAACATGCATGCAGCGTGCCGAAGACACTTGGGTTAAAATAACAACAACAAACAACCTAAACCGACCCTAATCGCCCAACCCATCCGATGTAACGCATGAAGCAGTCCATCCAGCTCCGTCTCGGCCAGCACCTGACCATGACCCCGCAGCTGCAGCAGGCAATCCGCCTGCTGCAGTTGTCGACCATTGAGCTATCGATGGAAATCCAACAGGCGCTGGACTCGAACATGATGCTGGAGCTGTCCGAAGACGAAGGCGGCGGCGACACGGACGGCGACTACGAGAACGGCGACAACAACGAAGGTGGCGTCGCGGCGGAGGCATCCTCGGCCGAGGACACGGGTGGTAACGTGAGTCCCGAGCGCGATTCCGGCGGGATGGAGACCACCGATTCCGATGACACGCCCCAGGCCGACAGCCAGATCCCGGATGAACTGCCGGTCGATACCGCCTGGGACGACATTTACGACGGCGGCACCGGCGTGGCCGCCGCCGGGTCCGGCACGGACGAATCGGGGGAATACGAAAATCAACGCACCGTCGCCGAATCGCTCAACGACCACCTGCGCTGGCAGCTGAACCTGACCCCGATGAGCGAGTCGGACCGTGCCATCGGCCTGGCGGTCATCGACGCCATCAACAGCGACGGCTACCTGGCCACGCCCCTGGAGGAGCTGCGCGAGACGCTGGGCCACGGCGAAGAGGAAATCGAACTGGATGAAATCGTCGCGGTCGTCCGGCGCATCCAGCAGTTCGACCCGCCCGGCGTGGCGGCGTGCGACCTCGGCGAATGCCTGATGCTACAGCTTGGCCAGCTTCCGGAAAACACGCCGTGGCTGCCGGAGGCGCGGCACTTGGTCGGCGAACACCTGCAGATGCTGGCGGACCGTGACTACAACCAGATCATGCGCCGCATGAAGCTCAACCGGGAGCAGTTGCAGGCGGTGGTCAGCCTGATCCAGTCCCTCAATCCCCGCCCTGGCGCCTGTTTCGGCGACGACACCACCGAGTACGTCACGCCCGACGTCTTCGTGCGCAAGAAAAACGGCAGCTGGCACGTGGAGCTTAACCCGGAAGCCTTGCCGTCGTTGCGGATCAACCGCAGCTACGCCGCCATGATCCGGCGTGCGGACAACAGCCCGGACAATGTTTCGCTGCGCGCACACCTGCAGGAGGCGCGCTGGTTCATCAAGAGCCTGCAGAGCCGCGGTGAAACCCTGCTTCGGGTCGCGACCGCCATCGTCGAGCGCCAGCGCGCCTTCCTGGAACACGGGGATGAGGCTATGAAGCCGCTGGTGCTGCACGACATCGCCGAAGTGCTGGAGATGCACGAATCGACGATCTCGCGGGTCACGACCCGAAAATACATGCATACGCCGCGCGGCATCTACGAACTGAAGTACTTTTTCTCGAGCCACGTCAGCACCAGCGGCGGCGGCGAGGCGTCATCCACGGCCATCCGTGCCGTCATTAAGAAACTGATAGACGCCGAGCACGCACAGAAGCCCTTGAGCGACAGCACCATCGCCAAGATCCTCTCCGACCAGGGCATCAACGTTGCGCGCCGGACCGTGGCAAAGTACCGCGAAGCGATGAACATCCCGCCGTCCCACGAGCGCAAGCGTCTTACCTGAAATCCGCCCACGTCGCGGAACCATACAGAAAACCAACAGGAGACTTACGGATGCAAATCAACCTGACAGGCAACCATGTTGACGTCACCCCTGCATTGCGCGATTACGTACAGGCGAAATTCGACCGCATTGAGCGGCATTTCGACCACGTGACGGATATTCATGTCATCCTGTCGGTGGAGAAGCAGCGCAACAAGGCGGAAGCGACCGTGCACGTGACCGGTGCCAGTCTTTACGCCGACGCCGAACACGAGGACATGTACGCCGCCCTGGACCTGATGGCGGACAAGCTGGACCGGCAGGTGAAAAAGCACAAGGAAAAGCTTACCGACCATCATCGCGGCAACAACAGGCCTCCAATCAACACCTGACGGCGCCCACATTCGGGCATCGGAAGAATTGGGAAGATAAATAGCGCGGCGCCGGCAATTGTGGCCGCGAAAGGCGGCCCCCGGCGCGCCGTCGAATTCTGACCGTGGCGGGGGCGTCTTCTGCCAACGTAAAAAATGAACGCTGTCACCGTCCAGAACCTGTTCGACCAGCATGCTGAGCGCCTCGGCCTGAAGTGGCTGGTCGGGCGCGAAGGCGGCAGCCGCACGATCGCGCCGCAGAGCGTCGGCGGCGGCCTGGGAGTATTCGGCGACGATATCGACACGCCGACGCTGCCGCTCACCGACCGCTCACAGGTATCTCCCAGCCGTGCCCTGGTGGGCCACCTCAACCTGATCCATCCCAACCAGTTGCAGGTGCTGGGGACATCGGAACTCAAGTACCTGGCCGGGCTCCGCGAAATTTCGCGCCAGGATGCCATCCGCCAGTTATTCAGCCACGCCCCCGTTTGCATCATCGTCGCCGAAGGCCGCTACTGTCCCGACGACATCACCCAGATCTGCGGCCACACGCAGACACCGCTGTTCACCAGCGAGGCCTCCAGCGACCGCGTCATCGACACGCTGCACTATTACCTGTCGAACCGGCTGGCGGAGGTGATTACCCTGCACGGCGTGTTCATGGAAGTGACGACCATCGGCGTACTGCTGGCGGGTCCCAGCGGTGTCGGCAAGAGCGAACTGGCCCTGGAGTTGATCACGCGCGGCCACCGGCTGGTGGCGGACGATGCTCCCGAGTTTTCGCGGATTGCGCCGGAGATCGTCAACGGCACCTGCCCTCCGACGCTGGTGGACTTTCTCGAAGTGCGAGGCTTAGGGATCCTCAATGTGCGGCAGCTTTTCGGCGACAGCGCCGTAAAAAGCAGCAAGTACCTGCGTCTAATCATCCGCCTGGAGCGCCTGGAAAAGGCCGAACTGATCGACATCGACCGCCTTTCCGGCAGCTACCGCATGCGCAAGATACTGGATGTCGACATCCCCGAGATCACGGTGCCGGTCGCACCGGGTCGCAACCTCGCGGTCCTGGTCGAGTGCGCGGCGCGCAATCACATCCTGCGCAACAGCGGCTACAACTCCTCCGAGGATTTCATCGGCCGGCAGGCATTGCACATCAACGCGGGTGGGGCGGAGGATGACTAATCCGCGCCGCCTGGTTGTCGTATCGGGTCTTTCCGGCGCCGGCAAGACCGTGGTGCTGCATACCCTGGAGGACTTCGGCTTCTACTGTATCGACAACCTGCCGGTCGGATTCCTGCCGGAAATCGCGCACCAGATCGCAAACAGCGACCGCAACATCTACCAGCAGGTCGCGATCGGCGTCGATGCACGCAATCCCGCCGAGGACCTGTCCCAGTTTCCGGCGCTGCTGCAATCGGTCAAGAGCGCCTCGCTGATACCGGAGCTCGTGTTCGTCGATGCCGACGACGAGGTCCTCTTAAAGCGCTTCAGCGAGACGCGGCGCAAGCATCCACTTTCGACCGAAGCCACCGGGCTGGCGCGCGCGATCGCCAACGAACGACGCCTGCTTGAACCGATGGCGGAGTTCGCCGACCTGCGCATCGATACCTCGGGCATGCACATCCACCAGCTCCGGGACCTGGTGCGTGAACGCGTGGCCCGGCGGCCGATGACCAGCCTGTCGCTGCAGTTTTTATCCTTCGGTTTCAAGCACGGCGTACCGCCGGAATCGGATTTTGTCTTCGACGTGCGCTGCCTGCCGAATCCGCACTGGGACGCGTTGCTGCGCGACCAGTCCGGTCGCGACGCCGACGTCATCGCCTATCTGCAGCGAGCCCCGCTGGTGGATGAGATGGTGCAGAATATCGGCGATTTCGTCGCCCGCTGGGTGCCTCGTTTCGAGGTGGAAAACCGCGTCTACCTTACGGTCGCCATCGGCTGCACCGGCGGCCGGCACCGATCAGTTTACGTGGTGGAACGACTGGCGGAACGCTTCAAGGCCACGGGCAAGGGGGCGCTCGTCAGCCACCGCGACCTCTGACGGCCACGTCGGCCGCGGCGTTCCGCACAATTCACTGAACCAATCCGGATCATCGAGCATGACTGTAGGTTTGTTGCTAATCAGCCACGAGGGACTGGGCGCCGCTCTGCTAGAATGTTCCCGCGTCGCGCTGGGGCGCTGTCCGCTACCGGTCAAGATGCTGGATGCGTCGCGGGATTGCGATCCGACCGAGCTGCTTCAGGAGGCCCACACGCAGATCGCGACCTTGGACACGGGCGGTGGCGTGCTGGTGCTCACCGATTTGTACGGCGCGACACCGTGCAACATTGCTGCACGCCTGCTGGCCAACCCGAAGATCCGGGTGGTCAGTGGCATGAATCTGCCCATGCTGATTCGGGTCCTCAACTACCCGGACCTAAGCCTGGACGCCCTCGCCGACAAGGCGGTATCAGGAGGCCGGGACGGCGTCATGCGGGTAAAACGGGAAGACTAGGGAGATGCAGCGCCAGACGGTCACCATCTGCAACAAACTCGGTATGCACGCGCGTGCCGCGGCCAAGTTCGTTCAGCTCGCCTCCGGGCTCGACTGCGAAATCAAGGTGGCCCGCGGTGGTCGCGAGGTCAACGGCAAGAGCATCATGGGGGTCATGATGCTGGCGGCGGGGCCGGGCACCACGATTGAGATCATCGCCAGCGGCGCCGACGAGCAGCAGGCGATCGAGCACCTGACGCAGCTGGTGCAGGACCGTTTCGGGGAAGGCGAGTGAGCTTCGCGCTTCATGGCGTCGGCGTCTCGCGCGGCATCGTCATTGGCCGCGTCCAGGTGGTGCAGCGCGACCAGCTCGAGATTTCCGAGTACGGCATTACCGCCGAACAGATCAACGGCGAGATCCTGCGCCTGCAGAACGCGGTCGCCGCCGCACGCCTGCAGTTGCGCGCGGTCCGCGAACACATTCCCAGAACCGCCGCGGCGGATATTGCCGCCTTCATCGACACCCACCTGCTCATGCTGGAAGACTCCTCGCTGACGCAGGAGCCGGTGCGCCTGATTGCCGAAATGAAGTGCAACGCCGAGTGGGCGCTCAAACTGCAGCGCGACGCGCTGGTGGCGGTGTTCGACGAAATGGACGACCCCTACCTCAGGACCCGGCGCGACGACGTCGATCACGTGGTCAACCGCATCCAGCGGATCCTGGCCAACCAAAGCCCGATGAAGCATGAGGTACCGGACAGCCGGCTCAGGGCCTACATCGTCGTGGCCGACGACCTGACGCCCGCCGACACCGTCCTCATGCAGCACCATGGCATCTCCGCCTTCGTGACCGAATACGGCGGCCCGACCTCGCACACCGCCATCCTCGCCCGCAGCCTCGGGATTCCGGCAATCGTCGGCGCCCACCAGGCACGGCGCTACCTGCGGGACGACGATCTGATTATCGTCGACGGCACCAACGGCGTCTGTATCGTCGACCCGGACCAGCGGATCCTGGACTTCTACGGCAAGGCCCAGAAGGCGGAGAAGCGCTACCTGGCGGAGCTTGGAAAGCTCAAGAAGTCGCCGGCGGTCACCGCCGACCGCGTCACCATCAAGCTGAACGCCAACATCGAGCTGCCAACCGACGTCGATGCGGTCAAACGTGTCGGCGCAAAGGGCATTGGACTGTACCGCACCGAGTTCCTGTTCATGAACCGGTCCGAGCCGCCCGATGAAAACGAACACTTCGAGAACTACCTGCAGGTGCTGCGGGAACTGAAAGGCATTCCGATCACCATCCGTACCCTGGACCTCGGCGCCGACAAGACGGTTGACGGCGGTCGGCAGGAGCGGCCGTTTGCCGCCAATCCCGCCCTGGGCCTGCGCGCGGTCCGCTTGTGCCTGAAAGATCCGGCGCTGTTCCGGCCGCAGCTGCGCGCCATCATCCGCGCCTCGGCAATCGGCCCGGTGCGGCTGATGATACCCATGCTGTCGATCCTCCAGGAGCTGGAGCAGGTCCTGCAGATGATTGCCGAGATCAAGCGCGAGTTCGACGCCAGGAACATCCCTTATGATCG
>CAYVOU010000058.1:0-7776 GCA_964453295.1 uncultured Gammaproteobacteria bacterium | reverse complement strand
AATAATATTCTTTGCGCCTTGGCGTCTCTGCAAGAGTATGAAAAGGGAAGCCGGCAAGATGCCGGTGCTTCTAGTTCTTCTTTTTGGCGAGAAAGCGCTCCTTGACCGCTTGTGCGACGGCTATGCGCGCCTTCTCGATGGCGGCGCCGATCTCGGGCCCGCTCAACCCGTCCGTGTCGACGCGCACCGGCGCGGCTTCGGCCCGCACGGCGGCAAGGTAATCGACTTGTTCATAAGCCGCGTTCTCGTTGCCCGCCCGTCCCCGGGCATCGGCCCGGCAGGCGGCCAGGAAGCGTTCGAATCGCTCCGGCCTACGCCAGGCATCGACGGCCGTGAGCAGCCGGATAACCGTGGCGGGCTTGAGTTCGAAGGCGCGGTGCACGTTGAGGTGCTCGCGCGTGACCGCAACCGCCAGGTCCCGCCAGGCATTCGGTACGCCGAGGCGTTTGCACACGTTACGTACCAGGGGGACGCCCCGCGCTTCGTGGCCGATATGCCGCGGCAATACATCCTTGGGGGTCACGCCTTTGCCCAGGTCGTGCATGAGCACGGCGAACACGGTTTCGGCGTCCTCGCCGGCGCGCGCCGCGGCGGCCAGTGCCAGCAAAAGATGGGCTCCGGTATCGATTTCCGGATGCCATTGCGGCGATTGGGGGACGCCGAACAGGATATCGACCTCGGGCAAAATGCGTTCCAGCGCACCGCACTCCCGCAAAACTTCCACGAAGGATTCCGGGCTGGGTTCGGCGCAGGCCCGCGCCAGCTCGGCCCATACGCGCTCGGGAACCAGGTGATCGGCCTCGCCGGCCTCGACCATTTCACGCATCAGGGCGAGTGTTTCGGGGGCGACGCTGAAACCCAGCGGGACGAAGCGGGCGGCGAAGCGCGCCACACGCAGAATGCGCACGGGATCTTCTCGAAATGCGGCAGATACATGACGCAAGCGCCTTGCGGCCAAGTCTTCCTGCCCACCGAACGGGTCGACGATCTCGCCCTGCCCGTCTTCGGCCATGGCGTTGATCGTCAGATCGCGGCGCTCGAGATCCTGCTCCAGGGTGACATCGGGGGCGGCGTGGAACTCGAAGCCGTGGTAGCCGGGTCCGATTTTGCGCTCGGTACGCGCGAGCGCGTATTCCTCGCCGGTGTCCGGATGCAGAAAGACGGGAAAGTCCTTGCCGACCGGCCGGTAGCCCTGCTCGAGCATGGCCTCGGCAGTCGCGCCGACCACGACCCAGTCACGGTCGCCGACCGGCTGCCCGAGCAGCCGGTCGCGAACAGCGCCACCAACGAGATAGACCTTCATTGCCCGCCCTGGTGTGGGTTGCGGCCCAGTGTAACGGGCCTAGGAGTCTGTCGGATTTGGGGCTGATCTACTGCGCCGGCGGGAGAGCGGCCCATTTTCCCGATCCTTTTCGTCAAATAGCTACGGCTATTCTCCCCAAACGATCGAAAAAATGACCTCGTTCTCCCATCTTGCTCGCTATGATCGCTCAAACCCGACAGACTCCTGGCAGGTATTTGCCTCAGCGGGTCGGCGGCGGCGGCGGCGGTACCAGTGCGCCGCCGGATTCATGGCGGAAGCGGTCGTAGAGCACCTGCTTGCGGCTCTTGCCGAGATAGACCGGCACGATGGCTTCCACGACGGTCGGTTCTATGCCCATCCGGCGCAGATCGTCCGGCCCCGCCACGGCGTCGACCTGCAGCGTGCGGTACTGGTCCAGGGAGAATGGCCTTCCCGGCAACAGCCCCATCACGCGGGCCTGCATTTTCGCGATGACTGGGGGAACGTTGATGAGCAGACGGCGCACGCCGATCTGCCGGCGGGTGTATTCGACCACCTGGCGCATCGTCCATTCCTCGGGGCCGCCCAAGGTCAGGCGCTTGCCGGAGAGATCGTCCCGCGTCAAGCTCGCGATGATGGCTTCGGCCACGTCGCTGACAAAGACCGGACTGAAGCGTGCCTCGGGACGGATGACGGGCATCACGCCAGGTGAGAGTTTGAGCAGCAATGCAAACCGGTTGAAAAACGTATCGGCCTGGCCGAACACCACGCTGGGGGAAACGATCGTCCAGGGCACGCCGGCCTCGCGGATGACCGCCTCGCCCTGCCCCTTGGTTGCCAGGTAGCGGCTGTCCGAGCCGGCATCCGCATTCACTGCACCGACGTGCACGAGGCGCTTCAAGTCGCGTCCGCTGTCCACGAGGCGGCGCGGCCAATCGACATGCAACGCTTGCATCTGGCGGGGCGTGCCGTCGAGTAGCCCGACCAGATTGATCGCCGCGTCCTGCCCCGACAGGGCCTGGCCGACAGCCATGGCATCACGCACGTCGCCTTGAACGATACGTACACGTGGGAGTACCAGCAGACCCTTGTTGCGATAGGGGCGACGCGACAACAACGTGACGTAGGCACCGGCCCGGGCGAGACGGGCAGTCAGTTCACGGCCGATGAAGCCGGTGCCGCCGAAAATGACGATGCGCTTGTCTTTGATCGAATGCATGGCTGGAATACGGATGAAGAAGCGCAAATTCTACCAGTAGCAGGGGTTTACGGCCATTTGAAACAAACTTGGCAAGCATTTGGCGTGGAACATCAATGAACGTCGGGGAAAAAGTGACAAAAATGTCGTTTTTTTAGATTTTTTCAAAAAAATGTAGGAATTATCCGTCGGACATTGCCGCAAAGTGACAAAAATGTGTAGGGATTGTTACAAATTTTCCGTGAAACCGTAGATTTTTTTCAGGCATCCGCTTTAATTCGGGGGTCGCTGCTGAAGCCCAATTGGGTCTTAACACGACACTAGCCGCTTCAGGGAGAGGCCCTCTCTGCACAAGGAAGATTGCCGCAATGTTTGGCACAGGGCATTTTTTATGCATGGATAGCGGCCCTACACAACGTTATGGAATTGATAAATCCATTAGGAGGTTTTTGTTACATGAAACTGAGTAAAGCAGCCGCCGGAATGGCGGCGCTGGCTCTGGCAGCCGGGTCTACCGCTGCCCTGGCCAGTCAATCCAAATTCGCTACGCTGGCACACCGCACGTCCTTGTGGCGCGGCGACAGCGTGGTCTCACAAGTCGCCCCCACCAAGCCGCTGCATGTAGTGGTTTCCCTGAAGTTGCGCAACAAGGCGCGGTTAGACGCGTTTCTGGCCAACCCCCATCATGCAATCCTGACACCGGCACAGTTCCGTGCCCGCTTCTCGCCGACTTCAGCACAGGTCCGCGCGGTAGCCGCGTTCCTGAAACGTTCGGGCTTCCACAACGTAAAAATCGCCGGGAACCGCATGCTCGTCTCGGCCGACGGTCCTGCATCAGCCGCGCAATCCGCGTTCCAGACCGAGATGATGTCGGTCTACACGCACAAGGGGCGCCTGGCTTATGCCAACACCAACAGCGTGAAGATCCCGTCGAGCCTCAAGGGTACCGTGCTGGCCGTCATGGGCCTGCAGAACGTGCACATGATGCACACCACCCTGAAGTATGCGCAGACCAACGGCCTGAGCACGCAGGCCACCACCGGCCACAACCCGACCGCGTTCGCATCCATCTACAGTGCGGGCAGTGCGCCGACGGGCGCAGGAGTCACCGTGGGCATCGTGACCGAAGGCAGCCTGACCAACGTCAAGAACGACCTCAACCAGTTCACGTCGAACAACGGGCTGGCGACAGTGACGACGCAGACGGTCAATACCAACGGCACGAGCACCGACACCAGCGGTGACGGCGAGTGGGACCTGGACAGCCAGGACATCGTCGGCATGGCCGGAGGCCAGATCGGGAAGATCATCTTCTACAACATCCCGAGCCTGTCCAACTCCAACCTGACGGCCGATTTCAACACGATCGTCAACGCCAACGCCACGAAGATCATCAACGTCTCGCTCGGCGAGTGCGAAACTTCGGCACAGTCCGACGGTTCCGCCGCCTCGCAGGACCAGATCTTCCAGCAGGCCGATGCCCAGGGCCAGACCATTTCGGTTTCCTCGGGCGACTCCGGCGCCGACGAGTGCAGCAACGGCGGCACCACGCCGAGCTGGCCCGCCGCGTCACAATACGTGGTCGCGGTCGGCGGCACGACGCTGAGCACCTCCGGCAGTAGCTGGAGCAACGAGACGGTGTGGAACGGCACGGGCGGCAGCCCGAGCACCTTCGAGTCCATGCCGAGCTGGCAGCAGGGCGTGGGCCAGAACGCCGGTCACAGCACCCGTGGCGTGCCCGACATCGCCTTCGACGCGGACCCGAACTCGGGCGCGCTGGTGATCGTGGACGGCAGCCAACAGCAGATCGGCGGTACGAGCCTCGCCTCGCCGCTGTTCGTCGGCCTGTGGTCCCGCGTGATCGCGGCCAAGGGCACGGGCGTCGGCTTCGCGGCGCCGCTGATCTACCAGCTGCCTTCCGGCGACTTCCATGACGTCACCTCGGGCAGCAACGGCGGTGAAACGGCTGCCGCCGGCTGGGACTACACCACCGGCTTCGGCAGCATGAAAATCGCCGACGTGGTCAACGACATCGGGGGCTCTTCCGGTGGCGGCGGCGGTGGCGGTGGCGGCGGCAACAACCCGCCGACCGCCAGCAATGGCAGCGTCACCACCAACGAGAATACCGCGGTGAACGGCACGCTCTCGGCCTCTGATCCAGACGGCGACGCGCTGACCTACAGCATCGTGAGCCAGCCGAGCCACGGTTCGGTGAGCATCACTAACAGCTCGACGGGTGCGTTCACCTACACGCCGAACAGCAATTACTACGGCAACGACAGCTTCACCTTCAAGGCGACCGACAGTGCCGGTCAGGCCTCGAACACGGCGACCGAATCGGTCACGGTGAATCAGGTCAGTACCGGTGGTTGCGCCAGCGGCTTCACCAAGTACACCGGCAGCGTGAGCAGCGGTAGCGACAGCTACCAGCCGAACAACAACTACTACCACGCAGGCTCCGGTTACGAGCGTGGCCGTTTGACCGGCCCGAGCGGCACCGACTTCGACCTGTACCTGTACCAGTACAGCTACTACAACGGCTGGCAGGTCGTCGACAGCTCGACCAGCAACACCTCGAGTGAATCGATCAACTACAACGGTTCCTCGGGTTACTACATCTGGGATATCTATGCCTATTCCGGCAGCGGTAATTACACCTTCTGCCTGCAGCATCCCTGATAACTACTAAAACTGTCCTCCAGACAGTGGGCCCCGCGGGTTTTCCGCGGGGCCTTTTTTTGGCGGCCTGCCCAACCCAACCCGGTCTGTTCTGCGCCTGTAACAAACTTGTCGCCTATTTGGATAGGATCTTCGCCAAACGTCGGCAAAAAGTGACAAATTTGTCATGTTTTTTAATTTTTTTAAATTTTTGTAGGATTTTGCTGTCGGACGTTGTCGCAAAATGACAAAACTGTGTAGGAAACATTACAAAAATCACATCAACCCGTAGATTTTTTCCTCACTTCCGCTTTAATTCGGGGGTCGTTGTTCAAGCCCAATCAGGTCTGAAAAACGACGAGCCGCTATAGGGAGAGGCCCTCTCGACGCAAGGAAGACTGCCGCATCCGTGGTACAGGGCATTTTTAATGCTGGACAGTGGCCCTACACACGTTATGGATTAAATCTATATATCCACAGGAGGTTTTTGTTACATGAAACTAAATAAAGCAGCCGCCGGAATGGCGGCGCTGGCTCTGGCAGCCGGTTCTACCGTTGCCCTGGCCAGTCAAACCCACACGCAACACAATCCGTATGCCCCCAGCTACGGCCATTCTTATCGCCACGGCGCAATCCCCATGCGGGGAACGCTGGAGAAGATGAAGCACTGGCGTTCGACCCATGCTTCCACCCAGGCGACCGGCTCCAACACGCTGTACTACGGCGGTGGCACAAACAGTAGCAGCCAGGGCAACGTCGGCGTGATGAACGGCGTCACCAAGGTCTACCTGGTCTTCTACGGCAGCGGATGGGGCACCCAAAGCACCAATTCCAACGGTGATGCGGTGTTCTCCGGTGACCCGGACGGCGCAGCCCCGGTTGCCCAGGAAATGTTCAAGGACATCGGCACCGGCGGAGAGACCTGGTCGGCCGACCTGACGCAGTGGTGTCAAGGCATCTCTTCGGGCGCGAGCAGCTGCCCGAGCGGCACCCCGTCTTCGGACTACGTGCCCTATCAGTCGAACGGATCGGCCGGCATTCTGGCCGGCGTCTGGGAAGACACCAGTGCCACCACGCCGATCAATGCGACTTCGACCCAGCTGGGTCAGGAAGCCGTCAGGGCGGCCCAGCACTTCGGCAACACCACGCCGGCTTCCAACCGTCATGCGTACTACGTGATCATGTCGGCCCATGGCGACGATCCGGATAACTACCAGAGCTCGACCCAAGGCTACTGCGCATGGCACGACTGGACCGGAGACGTCAGCGTTTCCTCGTCCGTCGGCGACCTTGCTTTCAGCAACCAGCCCTACAACATGGACGTCGGCTCGAGCTGCGGCGTGGGCTTCGTCAACAGCCCCGGCACGCTCGACGGCTGGACCATGACCCTGGGCCACGAGTGGCACGAAATGGTCTCGGATCAGTTCCCGGCCGGCGGCTGGACCGCGAGCTCGGGTTATGAGAACTCCGACGAGTGCGCCTGGCTGTCTTCCGGTCAGGGTGCGGCTGCCAACGTGCAGCTGGGCAACGGTACGTTCACCGAGCAGTCCAGTTGGTCGAACGACACCAACGAGTGCGACCTCTCGCATGCGATCCTGACGCACGGCGGCGGCGGCAACGCCGTACCCACGGCCAACAACGGCAGTGTGACGACCAACGAGAACACGGCCGTCAGCGGCACGCTCTCCGCGTCCGACTCCGATGGCGACACGCTGACCTTCAGCATCGTCAGCCAGCCGAGCCACGGTACGGTGTCGATCACCAACACCTCGACGGGTGCCTTCACCTACACGCCGAACAGCAACTACTACGGTAGCGACAGCTTCACCTTCAAAGCGACCGACAGCGCAGGTCAGGCCTCGAACACGGCCACCGAGTCGGTCACGGTGAACCAGTCCGGCGGCGGTAATGCCGTACCCACGGCCAGCAATGGTTCGGTGAGCACCAACGAGAACACGGCCGTCAGCGGCACGCTCTCCGCCACCGACTCCGATGGCGACACGCTGACCTTCAGCATCGTCGGCCAGCCGAGTCATGGTTCGGTGTCGATCACCAACAGCTCGACGGGTGCGTTCACCTACACGCCGAACAGCAACTACTACGGTAGTGACAGCTTCACCTTCAAGGCGACCGACAGTGCCGGTCAGGCCTCGAACACGGCGACCGAATCGGTCACGGTGAATCAGGTCAGTACCGGTGGTTGCGCCAGCGGCTTCACCAAGTACACCGGCAGCGTGAGCAGCGGTAGCGACAGCTACCAGCCGAACAACAACTACTACCACGCAGGCTCCGGTTACGAGCGTGGCCGTTTGACCGGCCCGAGCGGCACCGACTTCGACCTGTACCTGTACCAGTACAGCTACTACAACGGCTGGCAGGTCGTCGACAGCTCGACCAGCAACACCTCGAGTGAATCGATCAACTACAACGGTTCCTCGGGTTACTACATCTGGGACATCTATGCCTACGCCGGCAGCGGTAACTACACCTTCTGCCTGAAACGTCCCTGATAACTGACTGTCCTCCAGACAGTGGGCCCCGCGGGTTTTCCGCGGGGCCTTTTTTATTAGGGCCTGTTAACACTAATTCGGCGGCTCCTGCTGGAGTTCATTTTTTTCTCCCGCAAGGCAGAACGAGC
>CAYVOU010000057.1:0-7863 GCA_964453295.1 uncultured Gammaproteobacteria bacterium | reverse complement strand
GGAAATGACCGGTGACCGCGACATGCTGCTGCCGCTGATGGCGACTGCGTTGATTGCGCACGCGGCCTCCAGGCTGGTCTGCCCGAACTCCCTTTACAAGACGCTGGCTGAGGATTTCCGCCTCGGGTCGGTCGAATCCGTAACGCCGGTCGGACGCGTCGAACCCGAGGGTGAAAACGGGCAGGTCGCGGAAAGTGAAAGTGCGGGCGAAGAATCCGCGGCCCGTGACGCCAACGAAGTCCGCGCCTAGGCGCTACCGTCCGGGCCCCTGCCGCCCACCGCGAGTCGCAGTTCTTCGGCGGAAAAACCCGCCGCGATCCGGGCCGCTTCGTTGACCGGCGGATGCATCGGCACAATGTCGTGTTGCCGGCATAGCGCCTCGAAAGTGGCCAGCGGATCAAGCGCGCGTTTGGCGCACAGATAGTGGAACCAGCGGTTGCCGGTAGCGACGTGGCCGATCTCGTCGCGCAGGATGATATCGAGAATATCGGCGGCCTCCGCATCGCCCGCCTGGCGTAGCCGGGCCTGCATTCCCGGGGTGACATCCAGGCCGCGTGCCTCCAGCACCCGCGGCACCAGCGCCATGCGTGTCATGACGTCCGCCGCCGTCTTTTGCGCCATCTCCCAAAGACCATTGTGCGCCGGCAAGTCGCCGTAGCGGTGATCGTAGACCCGCAGGTGATCCGACAAAAGCGAGAAATGCTGCGCCTCGTCGACCGCGACGCGCAGCCAGTCGGTATAGTAGGCGACCGGCATGTTCGCGAAACGCGCAATGGCGTCCAGGGCGAGATTGATGGCGTTGAATTCAATGTGCGCGATGGCATGGACCAACGCGGCGCGGCCTTTCGGTGAGGACAGCCTTCGTTTCGGCACGTCTTGGGAGGTGACCAGCACCGGCCGCTCAGGTCTCCCGGGCAGGTCCACCGGCGACACCGCCACATGTGTGTCGCAGGCCAGATCGCCGTCCCGCTGACGGGTGATCAGCGCCGAGACCGCTTTGACCTTGTCCACTGGTGAGGCGATCAACAGGGCCTCGCGCGCGAACCGGCGGAGTTCGTGGTGCTGGGACGGGCTTGCCATAGTTCTCGTGGATCCTGGCGGCCAGTTGCGGTGACCGCTATTCCCCGCGCCTTCGGTTTGGTCAAGTTTTCAAAGCGCAAGGAGCTTACGGGCAGCGGACCTCCTTGGCAATCAGGTTCGGCGCCGTCCCGGCGCACGCACGCCGTGCCTTTGGTCGGAGAGATGTCGGAGAGATGATTGATTTCCCGGTCGCCGGAAACTGGGTTGGGGGACGCAAGGCGGCGCCGGGGTCGAAAGTCCAACCCATTGTTTTGCAATTGTTACAGTTGCGTATGTATAGGCTGTTCCAAGCCGAGCGGTGTCTTTACGGGTGGTACGGTAATCGGATATTATTTCCCGATTAAGCGGTTGCCGCGCCTCGTGCGGGCGAAGCAACAGGCGAGCATGACTCGCGGCAAGCCTGCGACGTGACCAAAAGCAGTTAAACATGGCCCCGTTTTCGGGGCTTTATTGTTTCAGAACTCGGACACCGGATTCAGCGGGGCGTGGCGGTATGCAGGGCCAGACATCGCGGATACATGAGCTGCTTGAGCCGGTGATCACGGGCATGGGTTACGAACTGGTCGGGATCGAAAATGTGAGCGAGGGAGGCGACGCCCTCCTGCGTATCTACATCGATCATGAGCCGGGCGTGACCGTGGACGACTGCGAACGTGTGAGCCGACAGGTCGGCGCGGTCCTGGACGTCGAGGGTACGATTCGGGGCGGTTATACCCTGGAGGTGTCCTCTCCGGGATGGGACCGGCCGCTGTTCACGCCGGCGCATTTCCAGCGATTCGCCGGCTCGGACGTGCGCCTTCAGTTGACTGAACTAACGGAGAACCGCCGTAAGTTCAAGGGCCGCCTGATTGGTATGCAAGAGGGTGATGTGCTGATCGAAGTCGACGGCACCGAGTACCGAATTCCTTTTAACCGGATTGCGAAAGCGCGCCTGGTGGCGGATTGACGCGACCAGTGCCAGGGTGAATGCAGCATGAACAAAGAGATTCTGACGGTCGTGGACGTGGTGTGCAACGAAAAGGGCGTGGCACAGGACGTCATTTTTGAAGCCCTCGAGGCAGCGCTTGCCAGCGCCACCAAGAAACGTTACCGCGACGACATCGAGGTGCGCGTCGAAATCGACCGCAAATCCGGCGACTACAGCGCATTCCGTCGTTGGGAGGTGATCGACGACGAGGCCGAAGTGGTGAAAGAAAACGGCGAAATTGAATTTCCGGATCGGCAGATACTGCTGTCGGAAGCACGGGCCAGGGATCCGAACCTGAACGCTGGAGATTTCATCGAGGAACCGATGGAAGCCGAGGCCTTCGGCCGTATCGCTGCGCAGACCGCGAAGCAGGTCATCGTGCAGAAGGTTCGCGAGGCCGAGCGCGCGCAGATCGTCGAACAATACGAGGGCCGCAAGGGCCAGCTTGTTTCCGGCGTGGTGAAACGCATCGATCGTGGTGCCATATTGCTTGACCTCGGCGCCAATGCGGAGGCCCTGGTGCCGCGCGAACACGTGATTCCGCGCGAGCCGGTACGGCCCGGCGATCGCCTGCGTGGTTTCCTTTACGATGTGCGGCCGGAAAAGCGGGGACCGCAGCTGTTCGTCAGCCGAACCGCCACCGAACTGCTGGTGGAACTGTTCCAGCTGGAAGTTCCGGAAATCGGCGAAGGCATGATCGAGATCCTCGGCGCGGCGCGCGACCCGGGTCTGCGTGCCAAGATTGCCGTTCGGAGCAAGGATCCGCGCATCGACCCTGTCGGTGCCTGCGTTGGGATGCGCGGTTCGCGCGTGCAAGCGGTGTCCAATGAATTGGCGGGTGAGCGCGTCGACATCATCCTTTGGGACGAGAATCCGGCCCAGTTCGTGATTAACGCGATGTCGCCGGCGGAAGTGGTGTCGATCCTGGTTGACGAGGACAGCCACAGCATGGACGTTGCGGTGGTCGAGGAGCAGCTGTCGCAGGCGATCGGCCGCAGCGGCCAGAACGTGCGCCTGGCCAGCCAGCTGACCGGCTGGGACCTCAACGTCATGAGCGAAACAGCGGCGGCCGACAAGGCCAACCAGGAGGAACAGCGCCTGCAGCAGCAGTTCATGGTGCAACTGGACGTGGACGAGGAAGTGGCACGCATCCTGGTCGACGAAGGCTTTACCAGCATAGAAGAGGTGGCATACGTTCCCGAAGGCGAAATGCTGGAGATCGAGGAGTTCGACGAAAACCTGGTCGCCGAGCTGCGCCGCCGCGCCAAGGATCTGCTGCTGACCCGCGCCATCGCTACGGAGGAGAAATTGGGTAATGCCAAGCCCGCGGACGACCTGTTGCAGATGGAAGGCATGGACGAGGAACTCGCCTTTGTAATGGCGAGCCGCGGCATCGTGACGATGGACGACCTTGCGGAACAATCCGTAGACGAATTGATGGAGATCGACGGCATGACCGAAGAACGGGCAGGCCAGTTGATTATGACGGCGCGCGCGCCCTGGTTCGAAGAGGCGGGCGAAGAGCACGCGGGGGAAGATGTGAATGGGTGACGTGACAGTCAAGCAATTCGCCGACGTGGTCGGCATTTCCGTCGAACGGCTGCTGTCGCAGCTCGCGGACGCGGGCCTTGCGGCGAAAGACGCCGGCGACACGATCAACGACGACGAAAAGGGCCAGCTACTTTCCTATCTGCGGCGCGCTCACGGCCGTGATGAGGAGACGCCCGAACCGTCGCGGATCACGCTGCGCCGTAAGACGGTGAGCGAGATCAAGGTTCCGACCGACAAGAGCCGGCTGCGGGTACGCCCGGGCGGCGTCAACAAGCCGGTGCCGACCAAGACAGTCAGCGTCGAATTCCGCAAGAAAAAGACTTACGTCAAACGCAGCCTGGTCGTCGACGAGGAATCGCAGCGGCTGGCGGAAGAAGCCGCCGAACGCGAAAAGCAGGAGGCGGCGGAACGCGCCCGTGTCGAGGAAGAGCAGCGCCGCCAGAAAGAGTTGGAGGAGCAGCGCAAGGCGGAGGAAGAAGCCCAGGCGCGTGCCAAGGCGGAAGAGGAGGCCCGGTTCAAGCGCGAACAGGACGAGGCGGCCGGTAAGGTCGCAGCCATGGCAGCACCCCAACCCGCGGCGCGCGAACGCCCTGCGGAAACCAAGCCGGCGGCGCCGGCGGCCGGTAAGAAGAAGCGCGCCGAGGGTGGACGCGATCGCGGCAGCGCGCGCAACGAGCTGCATGTCGACGCGAGCAAGGTGCGCCGCAAGCGCAAGGTTGCGACGCCAAGGCGCGTAGTCACCTCTCCCAGCGGCAAGCACGGCTTTGAGATGCCGACCGCGCCGGTGGTGCGCGAAGTGGCGATTCCGGAAAGCATCACCGTGGCCGATCTGGCGCAGCGGATGTCGGTCAAAGCAGCCGAGTTGATCAAGGTCATGATGGGCATGGGCAGCATGGTGACCATCAACCAGGTCATCGATCAGGACACCGCGGCGGTCATCGTCGAGGAAATGGGTCACAAGCCGAAGTTGATCGACACGAATGCGATCGAGGCCCAACTGCGCGAGGACACCAGCGTGGAGGGCGACCAGCAGGAGCGGCCGCCGGTCGTGACAGTGATGGGGCATGTCGATCATGGCAAGACCTCTCTGCTGGACCGGATCCGCAGTGCCGATGTCGTCACCGGTGAAGCAGGCGGCATTACGCAGCACATCGGGGCATATCGGGTCACGACCCCGAAGGGTGTCATCACGTTCCTGGATACGCCAGGCCATGCCGCGTTCACCGCGATGCGTGCGCGCGGCGCCAAGGTCACCGACATCGTGGTGCTGGTCGTGGCGGCCGATGACGGCGTCATGCCGCAGACCATCGAAGCTATCCAGCACGCCAAGGCGGCCCGCGTACCGCTGATCGTTGCCGTGAACAAGATCGACAAGGCCGACGCCGATCCCGATCGCGTACGCCAGGGCTTGACGCAGCACGGCGTCATTCCCGAGGACTGGGGCGGTGACACGATGTTCGTACAGGTTTCGGCGAAGTCCGGACAGGGCGTCGATGAACTGCTGGAAGGCATCCTCCTGCAGGCCGAACTGCTCGAACTCAAGGCAGTCTATGACGGTCCGGCCGTTGGTACGGTAATCGAATCCCGGCTGGACAAGGGCCGTGGTCCGGTGGCGACGATTCTGGTGCAGGGCGGCACGCTCAAGAGGGGCGACATCCTGCTTACAGGAGCCGAATTCGGCCGCATCCGCGCCATGATCAACGAAATGGGGCAGCAGATCGATGAGGCTGGGCCTTCGACGCCAGTCGAGGTGTTGGGATTGTCCAGTGTGCCCAATGCCGGCGACGAGGCCGTGGTGGTGGCGGACGAGCGGAAAGCGCGGGAAATCGCCGCCTTCCGGCAGAACCGCGCCCGCGAAACCCGTATGGCGAGGCAGCAGGCCGCCAAGCTCGAGAACGTTTTCCAGCGCATGCAGGAAGGTCAGAACGTCACGCTCAACCTGCTCATCAAGGCGGACGTGCAGGGTTCGGCCGAGGCGTTGACCGAAGCCTTGGGCAAACTGTCCAACGATGAAGTGTCTGTCAACGTCATCTCCAGTGGCGTCGGCGGCATCACCGAGTCCGATGTCAACTTGGCCCTGGCCTCGAACGCCATGATTATCGGCTTCAACGTCCGCGCCGACGCGAGCGCGCGCAAGCTGATCGAGGCGGAGTCGATAGACCTGCGCTACTACAGCATCATCTACGAAGTGATTGATGATGTGAGGGCGGCGCTGAGCGGCATGCTGTCGCCCGAAATACGCGAATCGATCATCGGCATCGCCGAGGTGCGCGATGTGTTCCGCTCGTCGAAGTTTGGCGCCATTGCCGGCTGCATGGTCACCAGCGGGATGATCAAGCGTAATAGTCCGATCCGTGTGCTGCGCGACAATGTCGTGGTTTTCGAAGGTGCCCTGGAATCGCTGCGGCGGTTCAAGGAGGACGCCAACGAGGTCAAGGCCGGATTGGAATGCGGTATAGGCGTAAAGAACTACGACGACGTCAAGCCCGGCGATCAGATCGAAGTGTTTGAACGCATCGAAGTGGCGCGCAGCCTGTAGGCGGTGCGGGCGGCAATGTCGCGCAAGCACCATCGCGCCGATCTGGCGCCCAATCCCAGCAGTCGGCCACGGCGCGTGGGTGAAGCGATCCGCCGCGATCTGGCGCAACCGTTGCAACGCATCGCGTCGGATTTTGGACTCGGGATGGTGACGCTGACGGCGGTGGACGTGTCGCCGGATCTACGCAATGCAAAGCTGTACGTGACCCAGATCGGCGCCGACGTCTCGCACGCGAAACTGATTGCCATCCTGAGTGAAATGGGTGGCGAACTGCGCAATCATCTTGCGCACGGCCTGCGCCTGCGCACCGTGCCCAGGCTCAGCTTTCATTTCGACGAATCGATAGAACGCGGTGCCCGGCTGTCGGCGCTGATTGATTCCGTAACGGCGGAGCACGGCCCGGAGACGGACGACGCCGCGGCGGATGACGTTCACGGGTCGGGTGACGGTACGGAATGAGCCGCCGCCGCCGCGGCAGGGCGATCGACGGCATCCTGCTGCTCGACAAACCCGCCGGCATCAGTTCAAACGGCGCCATGCAGCGCGTGCGTGTCCTGTTCGACGCGCGCAAGGCAGGGCATACCGGCAACCTGGATGTGCCGGCGACCGGCCTGCTTCCGGTCTGCCTGGGCGAAGCCACCAAGATTACGCCCTATCTGCTGGATGCCGCCAAAAGCTATCAGGCGCGGATTCGGCTGGGCGAGCGCAGCGATACCGGGGATGCTGCTGGCCGAATCGTCGAGCGGCGGCCGGTGCCGGCGCTGAGCGGGACGGATCTGGAGGCGGCGTTGGCGCGATTCACGGGCCGGATCAGCCAGGTGCCGCCGATGTACTCGGCGCTCAAACACGAGGGGGAAAGACTTTACCGGCTGGCGGCGCGCGGCGAAACGGTCGAGCGCAAGCCGCGGGAGGTCGTCATACACCGGTTGCAGCAGCTCGCCTTCGACGGGGAGACTCTGGATATCGAGGTGGCATGTTCCAAGGGCACCTATATCCGCACGCTCGCGGAGGATTTGGCCACCGCGCTCGGCACCTGCGGGCGACTGGAGACCCTTCGCCGGCTGGAGGTAGGGCCGTTCCGGATTGCCGACGCTTACACGCTGGACGCTTTGTCGACACGTGGCGAAGCGGGAACGGCGGCGCTGGATGAGCTGCTGATCCCCATGGATCGGGCGCTGCTCGGACTGCCCGCTGTCAACCTGGGCGGGGACAGTGCGTTTTATCTGCGCCACGGACAGCCGGTGCGGGCGTCCGGTCCGGAAGGCGGGGTGGTACGGTTGTACGGACCCGGCGAGGACTTCCTCGGCGTCGGCGAGATGATTGGCGACGGCCGGGTGGCGCCGCGACGGCTGCTTTGCTGTCAGGACGCCGATGATGAATGAAAAGGTTTCTCTTGTTCGGGCCGGCCGGCGCGACTACAATAGCGCGCGCAACAGGCAAGCCTATAAGATAGCTAGCGATTTTCAGGAGTAGTCCATGTCACTGACCACCACTCGCAAGAGCGAGATTATGAAGGAATACCAGCGCACGGGCGCCGACACCGGCTCGCCGGAAGTCCAGGTAGCGCTGCTGTCCGCACGGATCGACGATCTCTCCGAACATTTCAAGGCCCACACGCACGATCTGCACTCGCGTCAGGGGCTGCTCAAAATGATCAACACGCGCCGCAAGCTGCTTGACTATCTCAAGCGTAAGAGCGTTGATCGTTATAAGGCAGTCTTAGCTG
>CAYVOU010000056.1:246-7935 GCA_964453295.1 uncultured Gammaproteobacteria bacterium | reverse complement strand
CCCAGCCAATGCCCGGTGCGGTGCATGTAGAAAGGCTTGTAGGCCTCCTCCTTGATCAACGTGTTCAGGCGGCCCTTGAGTATGCCGAGTTCGACGAGGCCTTTGGTCAGCGTTCGCACCGCCGCCTCATGCGGTTCGTTCCAGTGGTTTCCCGGCCGCACCTTGTCGATGGCGGCCTCCTGTGCCGCCAGCACGACCTCGTACACCGCCCGCTGCACGGGCGTGAAGCGGCCGTTGACCGGAAACGTCCGGGTGATATCGGCGGCATAACTGTCGTATTCTGCGCCTGCGTCGATCAGCAACAGATCACCGTCTTTTAGTACAGCATCGTTTTCGCGGTAATGCAGGATACAGCCGTTGGCGCCGCCGCCCACGATGGGTGGGTAGGCCCATGACTTGGCGCCGCCGTGCATGAAGGCATGCTGCAGCACCGCCTCGACCTGATATTCGAACACGCCGGGACGCGCCTGCTCCATCGCACGCCGGTGCGCTTCGGCTGAAACCTTTGCCGCCTTCCGCATGGCCGCCACTTCGGAGCGGCTCTTGTACAGACGGAGATCGTGCAGGATGTGGCCAAGCGCCACGAATTCATCCGGCGCATGCACACCGGCGCGACCGCGCCCGCGCACCTGCCTCACCCAGCCGAGCACACGCTGGTCGAACTCCGCATCGTTACCCATCGTGTAGAAGACGCGTTCCTTGTCCTCCAGCAGGCCAGGCAGGATTTCGTCCATGTCGCTGAAGGGGAACGCGTCGTCGGCGCCGTAAAGGGCGCAGGCGCCTTCAAGACCGGCGCGGCGGCCGTCCCACGTTTCGCGTTCCGGATCCCGTTCGCGGCAGAAGAGGACGTACTCGCCATGTGCACGACCGGGCACAAGAACCGCAATTGCCTCCGGCTCCGGGAAACCGGTGAGATAGTAGAAATCGCTGTCGGCGCGGAACGGAAATTCGACGTCGCGGTTACGGATACGTACCGGCGCGGTGGGAATGATCGCAATGCCGCCTTCGTCGACGATTTCCATCAGGCGCTTGCGGCGGCGGACGAATTCTTGCTTTTCCATGGGAATTGACGAATCCAAAAAAGGCGATGATTGAAATGCGTCGCGCTGGGGCGACGGCTTCGTGCGTACAATGATTTGCGTGCAAGATTAACACATTTCGCCATGGCGGCAGACGGCTGTTGACCACCCCCAACAGGGGTTCTATATTGGCAGGCAGATACGGTTGGTTTTCGACCCGATTATGGCAGCGCAATAGCAAAATCGCAGTCCACAAAAAATGAGCGAACAGGAACACGAAACCTTGGAGTTGGCCGCGCTGGAAGCGCGAGTGGATGAACTGATCCACACGGTCGATAACCTTGCCAGCGAAAATCGTGCACTCAAGAATCAGCACGTTGCGCTGACGGCGGAACGTGCACTGCTGATTGAGAAAACGGAAATGGCCCGCACCCGTGTAGAGGCCATGATAGCGCGCCTCAAAGCGATGGAGTCACGTTCATGAACGAATCACCTCGTCCGATCGCGGTTAACATTCTGGACAAGGAATACCTGGTGGCCTGCGGAGAGAACGAACGCGAGTCTCTGTTTCAGGCGGTCGAATTTCTGAACAAGCATTTAAAGGAGCTGCGCGACAGCGGCAAGGTCATAGGCTCCGAGCGTATCGCGGTCATGGCGGCACTCAATATTGCCCATGAATACCAGGACTATAAGCGCCAGAAGGACGGCTATACGCTGAACATAGGCACGGGCCTGAAGAGAATACAAAGCAAGATCGCCAGCGCCATCAACAAGGGCAAACAGCTGGAGTTGGCTGACTCGCCTCAAGACAACGCCGAGGCGGGCGCTATACATATGTAGAAGGATTTCGGAAGCCGCCCCGCCACTGCGCAGGCTTATGTCCAGACAGGCACGGCGGCTTCCCAACAGAATTCTCTGGGATGTTTGCGAGTCGGCTTGGTATCCTTGAGCCTATACTTTGTAAACCCACGGAGCAGCGCTTTTAAAGGTGATGTTGTGCATGTCCGCCCACGGCGGGAAGCCTGATTCACCTGGCAATGCTCCCTGCTTGAACTCCGGTTCAAGTCGACAGCCGGCAGCGGCATCCTGGAGAACCCTTTCCTGTCGATACCTTCCCGGTGAACACCCCTTTGCGGCATCCGCGCGTCGCCTGAGCGTTGCCGCATCCACGCCGCGGCGTTGTGGCCCGGGCGCAAGACCGCGCCATCCACTACAATCGTTTTCCGAGCCCAAAGCGGAAAGCATTCTGACTTATGAACTATTGGTTGATGAAATCCGAACCGACGGTATTCAGTGTCGACTCACTGGCGAAAGCGCCAAGGAAGACAACGGCCTGGGACGGCGTCCGCAACTATCAGGCGCGCAACATGCTGCGCGACCAGATGCAGAAGGGCGACCTTGCATTCTTCTACCACTCAAGCTGTGAGACACCGGGCATTCATGGCGTCATGCAGATCGTCCGCACCGGCTATCCGGACCCAACCCAGTTCGACCCGGAGGACCATCACTACGACCCGAAGAGCGATCCAGACAATCCGCGCTGGTATTGCGTCGACGTGAAGCTCGAACGCAAACTGCCGCACGCTGTCTCCCTGGATGCACTGCGCGCCCAGAAGGCACTTGCAGGCATGCAAATCCTCCAACGAGGCAACCGACTGTCGGTCACGCCCGTGACCCGGAAGGAATGGGATTGCGTTCTCGGGCTGGCGTCACCAGAAAAAAATCCGGGCGGTCTTTGATTTCTTGATCGGGGTCACACTGTCGTTTCCGTGCGATTCTATGATGGCTCCAATTTTCACGGAGACCCATCATGATCCAGGAAGTCAGCGGCGACATCCTTCTTACCGGCGCGCAGGTCATCGCCCACGGTGTCGCACCAAACGATAACTTTGCCAGCGGTCTGGACCTGCACCTGCGCGAGGCATGGCCGGCCATGTACAAGGATTTCCGCCATTTTTGCCAGACCGCGCACCCCAAGGCCGGCACCGTATGGGCCTGGGCAGGCGCGGACGGCAAGCGCATCATCAGTCTTCTCACGCAAGCGCCAGCCTATGAGCACGGCGCCAAGCCGGGGCGCGCCACGGTCGAGAACGTCAATCATGCGCTGCGCGGCCTGCGCGACATGTGCGAGGTGGAAAACTTCAGCAGCCTGGCGCTGCCGCGCCTGGCCACCGGGGTTGGCGGCCTGGAGTGGATGGACGTGCGTCCGCTGATAGACCGGCATCTCGGCGATCTTTCCATACCGGTGATCGTTTACACGACCTACCACGCCGGTCAGGCCGCTGCCGAAAATCTCTAAAGCCGCCGACGCCTTATGCGTCCGGGCCTTTTTACGAGAAGATGCGCGGAAAGGATCTAAAGGTCTCAGCCGCTGTTGCGCAGACCTGCGGCAATGCCGTTGATGGAAATGAGGATCCCCTGTTTGACCGCATCGTCGTCCTCGCCGGTACGGTAGCGCTTGAGCAGGGTCACCTGCAGGTGGTTCAGCGGGTCGATGTACGGGTAGCGCTGCCGCATGCTCCGCGCCAGCGACGCATTGCCGGCCAGCAGCCCCGGCTGCCCGGAGATTGCCAGCAAGTGACGTATGGTCGACTTCCATTCGGCGTGGATGCGCCCGAACACGACTTCGTGTACACGGCCATCCTCGACCAGATCGGCATAACGGGACGCGATCCCCAGATCAGTCTTGGCCAGGACCATGTCCATGTTCGAGAGCAGCGTCTGCAGGAACGGCCAGTCGTGGTAGATTCTCTGCAGACGCGACAACCCCGCCTCGCCATGCCGGTTCAGATAGGATTCAACCGCCGATCCGAATCCGTACCAGCCCGGCAGCATGACGCGCATGATTGACCAGCTGAATACCCAGGGGATAGCGCGAAGATCCTCGATGCGATCCGATTTTCGGCGCGCCGCGGGACGACTGCCGAGGTACAGCTCGGACATCTCCGCGATAGGCGTCGCCTGGCGAAAGAAGTCGGCGAAACCCGGAGTTTCGTAGACCAGGCTGCGGTAGGCACGGAATGCGGCCTCGCTCAGTTCTTCCATCACCTCCGCGTAACCGGCCTGCGCCGCCTCGTCCGCCTCGGCGTGTAACAGCGTCGCTTCCATAGTGGCCGCCACCAGACTCTCGAGGTTACGGCGGCCAATTTCCGGGTCGGCGTATTTCGAGGCGATGATCTCGCCCTGTTCGGTAAGACGGATGCGGGCGTTCACCGTGCCGGGAGGCTGCGCCAGGATGGCTCGATAGCTGGGTCCGCCGCCGCGGCCCACCGTACCGCCGCGGCCATGAAAAAACCGCAACTCGACGTGGTGCCGGTCGAACACGCGCACGAGTTCCCGCTCGGCCTTGTACAACTCCCAGTTTGCGGTCAGGAAGCCGCCGTCCTTGTTACTGTCGGAATATCCCAGCATCACTTCCTGCACGTTGCCGCGGCTCTCGAGCATTTGTCGATAGACCGGGATCGACAGCAGTTCATCCATGATCGCCGCGCAGCCGCGCAGGTCGCCGATCGTTTCGAAAAGCGGCACGATATTAACGGCCAGCTGCGACTGCGGCGGCAGTCCGGGCTGCAGCAGGCCGACCTCTTTTAGCTGCACGGCCACTTCGAGCACATCGCTGGCACTGTCGCATTTGGAGATGATGTAGTTCTGCAGAGCGTCCTGGCCATAGCGATCATGGATGACACGCGCGGTGTCAAACTGGTGCAACTCCCGGGTTGTCGCCTCGCTGTATTCGAGATGCGGCGATCGGAGCAGCCGCGGCGTGCTCAGTTCACGCAGCAGCCACTCGCGCCGTGCCGCCTCGACCAGCGTCGCGTAGCCGGGCTGGCCCACTTTTTCGAACAATTCCGCCACGGTCGCCTCATGGACGCCGCTGTGCTGTCTCATATCCAGCGGGCAGAGATGAAAGCCGAACACCTGTACGGCTCGGCGCAGCTCTCGCAGTCGGCCGCGGGCCAGCCGCCCGCCGCCGTTGCGGCACAGGGACTCAATGACGACGTCGAGTTCGGCAACGAATTCGGCGGCATCGCGGTAAGGCGGCCGGTCGCCGGCCGGGCGGTAGAGTGCGGCACGACGATCGAGCGACTCCGCGGTCGCGGCCACGCGTGAGTAGATTTGCTCAAGCGCGCGCCGATAAGGCTCGTGGGCGCGGAACACGGCGAGATCGGGCGAGGCATCGGCCAGTGCGCGCAGTTCGTCGGAAACGTCGACGATGTCGCTGGAAAGGCTCAACTCGCCGATGAGCCAGTGGACTTGTTCCAGGTAATAGTCCATCGCCACGACTGAATGCCGGCGCGCGGCATATGCCGTTACGTCGGCCAGCACGAAGGGGTTGCCATCTCGATCGCCGCCGATCCACGAACCGGGCCGGAGCAGCGGCGGCACAGGGATGTCATCCCAACCGAGCTGTGCCAGCGAATCCTCGAAAGCGGCATAGAGGCGCGGAATTTCGCGCAGGAAGGTGCTGCGGTAGTAGAGCAGTCCGTTTTCGATCTCGTCCTGGACGGTGAGGCGCACGGTGCGCAACACGCGCGTGTGCCACAAGGTCAGCACCTGGCGGCGCAGCGCGTCCTCGGAACCCGCCAGTTCCTGTGGTGTCAGCTGGATGCGATCGCGCTCGATCAGGAGCCGTGTAATTTCCCGCTGGCAGTCGAGGATGCTGCGCCGCTGCACCTCCGTCGGATGAGCGGTCAACACCGGCGACACAAATGCATCGGCGAGAAAACCGGCCAACGCCGCCTTCGGCGTTCCGGCGCCCAGCACGCGCGACAGCGCACCGGCAATACTGGCCGCTTCAGGCACGTCGGGCTGATCCATGCGTTCGGCACGGCGCATGCGGTTGGCATACTGGTCTTCCGCGATATTCGACAGCAGCGCGAACAGGCTGTAGGCGCGAGCGACCACCACCGACGCCTCATGGTCGAGGCCGGCCAGCAGGGTCTCCAGTTCGCGCTGCGCATCGGCGTCCCGATGGCGCCGGAAACGAACGGCGAGCCGCCGGATGTTTTCGATGAGGTCGAATGTGTCAGCCCCGTCGTGCTCGCGGATAGTGTCGCCCAGGAGTCTGCCCAGGTAGCGGATCTCGTCGCGATCGGTCGGTTCGTCTTCGGTCACGGCGGCGTCGGACATTGTTGCTTCCAATCGGGTCTCCTGAAAGTCGGTTTGTGCGCCGCACCAATCATGCGCGCGCCAACCCCGATTGTGCAAGTACGGGGATCCGCCCCCGGGCTGGTTAAGGAAAGTGCCCGAAAACGCGAGGGCGTCAATGAAAGAGAGTAAGCACGCCGGTGTAGCCGTACAGCTTGTCGTGAGCAATCTCGCCGTTGCAGAAAAATCCCGCCAGCGGCACGTCGCCAAGCTTGTCGCGGATGAGGGAAAGCTCCGCCGAGCGCGCGCCGAACATATTCTCACCCCGGCCCAGGCAGGAAAAATAGAGGCCGCCCTTGGGCGGTTCGGCGAGGCCGCCGCCGATATCATCGAGCATGCGCAGCAGATCGTCCCGCGCGGCGTTGCCGTCGCGCCAGCAGAAGAAAATGGGCATGCCCGGCTCGACGTAGTCGCCGATGGCAACACGCTTGCCGTCGGGATCGTAGCCAATCAGGTTGCGCACCAGGTAATCGCCGGTATCGGAACCGGTTATCGGCAGACCGACATGCACATAGTTGGCGGCGCGCTCGATATCGCGCGCCAGCGGCTCACCGATTTCTCCACAGAGCACGTCCAGCGCCGGCCGGCCGTCCAGGGTGGCGATGATGTTGCGGTCGACCTCGGTGACGATATGCTGGATCGCCGCGCGGCCGGGTTCGTGGTGCAAGGGCACACAGCCCTGCGTGTGCCGGGTGGAAACGCCGATGCGCGAGGAAAGCACAACGCCGGACAGACCGCCGACCAGGACTTCGTTGGCGATCTGGCAGACGGTCCCGCGTGAACTCGATATGCCACCCACCAGGTAGCCGCTTTGAAGTTTCGCCGACATGTCTTCGATCAGCTGCGGCAGTTCGCTGGTGTGCGGATCGCCGTGGATCACCGCGAAGTGCGCCGCCACCGCCCCACTGCCCGTTCGGGCCGACAGCGGCGGTGCCGGCGAGCGGCCGGAGAACACCTTGAACTCGCCTTCCGGCAGCGCGGCAATCATGACAACCAATGCGGGTTCATCGAAGTACTCGACACCGGTCGCGAGCACCCCAATGCCCACAGAACCGACCCAGTCCCGGATGCCGGTTCCCTGTTTCAGACTATCGAGCACGGCGTCCGTCGCATGCACCAGGCGATCGCTGATATACAGGAAGCCAAGGTTTGCACCCGCCGGCAGAGGCTGGACCTCGCGCAACACCTCGTCGACCGCCGCCCGCCAGTTGGCGTTGCCGACATGCCCTACCCGAAACGCCATCGTCGCGTCACCTGATTTCGCGGTCATAGTCGCTCTCCGCCAGTCGCTTCGGCCACGACTGCTTTCAATCAAGTTTGACATACTCCGGCGGAAAATTTCTTCGCGATCCGGCCGAATTTACCGCCACACCAAAGTGCGGATACGCACCGATCTACGTTAGATCATAGGGATGCGGAAGATATCGCAGACGCGGCCGACGGGTAGCCGTGTCAAAGCGTCTGATACCAACAGACAGGGCAAAACGCGGGGGCCGGGAAGCCGTCCTGCTACATCACCGCC
>CAYVOU010000056.1:0-236 GCA_964453295.1 uncultured Gammaproteobacteria bacterium | reverse complement strand
AACTTGTGGCACCCCATAGATTCAGGCACCGAGCCGGCATGGTTTGCCTGCCCGCGGGACATATGTTGCTAGTGGGCGGATTTTGGGGGCAAGGGTTCTGATTTGTCGCAACCGCAGGACGGGCTGGTCGCCCCGTCGCAGCACATGACGGCACCGCCTGAACATCCGCATTGTCCGTGGTGGTGGGAACAACAGCCGCGACCGGCGACGCTCATAAAGTCATGAGCGACAGAATC
>CAYVOU010000055.1:0-7990 GCA_964453295.1 uncultured Gammaproteobacteria bacterium | reverse complement strand
GTGCTGTCGTCGTCGGGGTAGTGCACCATCAGGTCCGCACTCAGCCGGTGGTGCAGCTTGCCCTCTTTGTCCATGGTCGACTGGACAAAGTTCTCCATGTAGTAATCGGGGTCGTGCTTGGCCTTGGGCTTACTGAGCTGTTCGCTGAAATCCAGTCGGTAGAGCAGCCAGCCGCTGGCCGCCGCCATCAGGACCAGGAGCAGGATCAGCGTACGGCGTTCAAACACGCGGACTCGGTTTTGCCGGATGGCGGGCGCGCAGGGACTGGATCGGGAAGGGGTCGGCCGCGGGCGCGCCTGCCGGGGCGTTGCCGCCCCGCGTCGCTTTAGGCAGCGCCATCGGCGTAATGTTCCATCTGTGCGCCGAGCAATCCCTGCGCCTGCAGCACGAGGTCGCAGACCTCGCGCGCGGCGCCGCGGCCGCCGGGGAGGCGGGTCTGCCAGTGCGCGTAGCGGCTGGTATCGGGATGGGCGTCGGCAACGGTCACGGCCAGGCCCGATCGGGCCAGGATGGAAATATCGGGAAGGTCGTCGCCGACATAAGCGGCTTCCTCGGGCCCGAGTCCGAGGCGCGAGAGCAGGGATTCGAAAACGGGCAGCTTGCGCGATTCGCCCTGGAACACCCATTCAACGCCCAGCGCCGCCATGCGTTCGTTTACCACCGGCGAGGAACGGCCGGAAATGATCGCCACTTGCAGCCCGGCGTCGCGCAACATCACGATGCCCTGGCCGTCGCGGGAATGGAATACTTTAAATTCCTCGCCGCGTTCGCCCATGATGAGACGTCCGTCGGTCAGCACGCCGTCGACGTCGAACACCACCAGGCGGACGCGCGCGGCGCGCGCCATGATCTCCGCATCGACGCTGTTCAACTGAATGTTCATGGGTTCACACCACCCCGGCCCGCAATAAATCGTGCATATTGAGTATTCCCACCACGGTGTGATCCGGATCGACCACCACCAGCGCGTTGATCTTGTGGCGCTGCATCATTTCCAACGCCTCGGCCGCGAGCTGATCGGCGGCGGCCGTCTTGCAGTTGCGGGTCATGACCTCACGGATCAGCACCTTGTGCACGTCGACCCCCTGATCGAGAGTCCGGCGTAGGTCGCCGTCGGTAAACACGCCCAGCAGCCTGTTGGACGGGTCGACCACGGCGGTAATTCCCAGGCCCTTGCGAGTCATTTCCAACAGGGCTTCGCTTAACAGCGTCTGCTCGCTCACCGCGGGAATGCCGGCACCGGTGTGCAGCAGGTCGGCGATCTTCAGCAGCAGGCGCCGGCCCAAGGTGCCGCCGGGATGCGATAGGGCAAAATCTTCCTCCTTGAACCCGCGGGCATCCAGCAGGGCGATCGCCAGCGCATCGCCCATGGCCAGCGCCGCGGTGGTGCTGGAAGTGGGGGCCAGTCCGAGCGGGCAGGCCTCTTTCGCCACCGCACAGTCGATCGTGACGTTGGCGCCACGCGCCAGCGTCGAGGACGGATTGCCGGTCATCGCGATCAGTGGCACACCGAGCCGCTTGATCATCGGCAGCAGGGTCAGGAGTTCGCCGGTCTCGCCGGAATTGGAGATCGCAAGCACCACGTCCTTGGCGGTGATCATGCCCATGTCGCCGTGGCTGGCTTCGCCCGGGTGGACAAAAAACGCCGGCGTACCGGTGCTCGCCAGGGTGGCCGCAATCTTGCCGCCGATGTGTCCGGACTTGCCCATTCCTAAGACCACGATGCGGCCCTCACAGGCCAGCATATAGCGCGCCGCCACGGCGAAGTCGTGGCCGACGCGAGACGCCAGGGCCGTCACCGAGGCGGCCTCGATTTCGATCACCGCCCGCCCGAGCGCGATCAGGCCGGCATCGAGGTCTTGGTCGGTGGTGCTGGGTTGAGGATGAGAAGTCATGGCCGGCCTGCTGATGGATGCGCTATTTCACCTGATAGGCGAAGGCGGCGCAATGTTCGCGTGCCGGCACGCGACCGGTGTCATCCGGAGCAAGCCGTTCTGCTACCATAACGCCCGGATCCCCGCATACCGCATTCAATAATCCAAAAGAAGGCCAGGTTCGGCATGTCGCAGTTCGATCAAGTCAGCGTCATCAAGAAAGCAAACATCTATTTCGACGGTAAGTGCGTCAGTCACAGCGTGCTGTTTCCCGACGGCACGCGCAAAACGCTGGGCGTCATTTTCCCGGGCGTTCTGACCTTCAGCACCGACGCGCCGGAGACCATGGAGATCACCGCCGGCCTTTGCCGGGTAAAGCTCGCCGGCAGCGATGCCTGGACGACCTACCGGGCGGGCGAGCAATTCAAGGTGCCGGGCGCCAGCAGCTTCGAGATCGAAACGATCGAGACGCTGGACTACGTCTGTCACTTTGGCTGAGCCCGGCCAGGCCGGCGGGACGCCACAGCCCATGAAAGCCATGATTCTCGCCGCCGGCGCCGGCGAACGCATGCGCCCGCTCACCGACGACACGCCCAAGCCGCTGCTCGAGGCCGGCGGGCGAACGCTGATCGAGTTTCACCTGGAAAAGCTGGCGTCGGCGGCCATCACCGAGGTGGTGATCAATCACGCGCGCATGGGGGCGCGGATCGAGGCCGCCGTCGGCGACGGCAGTCGCTGGGGCCTGCAGGTGAGCTATTCCCCTGAAGGCGATCTGCCACTGGAGACCGGTGGCGGCGTGCACCGGGCCTTGCCGATGCTCGGCATTGCGCCATTCCTGCTGATCAACGCCGATGTATGGTCCGACTTGGACTATGGGCACCTGCCCCAGGATCCGGACGGGCTCGCGCATCTGGTACTGGTGCCGAATCCTCCGCACAACGCCACCGGAGATTTCTCGCTGACCGGCGATCGGGTCGGCGTGGACGGTCCGCAGCGCTACACCTACAGCGGGATCGGCGTGTACCGTCCGCAACTGTTCGACGAATCGCCCGCCGGCCGCTTCCCGCTGGCGCCGCTGCTGCGCCACGCCGCGACCCAGGGCCTTGTCAGCGGCGAACTTTTCACCGGCAAATGGCTCGATATAGGCACGCCGGCGCGCCTTGAGACACTGCGCGGCCACCTGGGCAGCTGAACCCGGCCCATAGCCCGCCGGGGCGCCGTTGATCGATGGAGTTGATTTGCCTCCCCGGATCGCTTAACTTACCCACCATCATCTATGTTGCATTGCATCACTACAGTGCGATGGAACCTTAGAAACCTCTCATAAGTTTTTGTTGTTCAATTAAAAGTCTTTTCGAGCTTTTCCGAGTTTCGGGCGCAAAACCAGTTTGCGCCAGCCATTCAGCAGTGAGGAGTGAGATGATGCGAACCCGCGTCCAGCTTTGGATAGCGACGGCCTTGACGGCGGCCATTATGCTGCCGGCGTGTGCCGTGGCGGTGGATCATTCCACCGACGGGCTGCAATGGTCGCTCCAGTACGGCCTGTACAAGCCGCTGCTGACTGACGTTTCCGAGCGGCATCCTTCCTCGTTCGACGGCGCGGCGACCTCGGATCTCAAGGCGCTGCGGCATCGCGGCACTTTGCGCGTGCTGATGATGCGCGACCAGGGTGGCGAGCCGGGTGGCCGTGACGTGACCTTCGAACGCGAGCTGGTGGCCGACTTCGCGCACAGCCAGGGCATGACCCCGGAATGGGTGACGGTCGATACACCGCGTGAACTCGTCAAGGATCTGAATGACGGCCGCGGCGACGTGGCGATTGGCGATACACCGCTGCGCCTCGATTCGACCGACATCGCCCATACCGTGCCGTTGAAAACCGTGCGCGACGTGGTGGTGGCGCGCGCCGACGACCAGCGCATCAAGAGCGCGGCGAACCTGGCCGGGCTGCGCGTGGGGTTGCGCGACGGCTCGCCTGTGTGGCCGCTGTTGGTACAGTTGAATGCCGGCCACGGCGCCATACGGCGGGTCAGCGTGGTGCGGGGCACGACCCCGGAACAGCTGCTCGACGGCGTCGCCTCAGGCCGCTACGACGCGACGGTGCTGGAAAGCCAACGGCCCCGGCAGTTGTTGCGTAACCGGCCGGGACTGCGCGTTGCCTTCGACCTTACCGGCGACGAACCGGTGTCCTGGCTGCTACGGGCCGACAGTCCTGAATTGAAGGCCGCGCTGGACCGCCATCTGCAGCAACATCGCATGGCCTGGCGCGTACACGATACCTATACCGATGATCTCGACGGCATCCTCAAGCGGGGCGTGCTGCGGGTGATTACCCGCCGTGACCCCGACAACTACTTTCTCTGCCAGGGCGACCGAGCCGGCTTCGAATACGATCTGATCCGGGAATTCGCGCGCCGCCGAGGCCTGCGCATCGAAGTGGTGGTGGCGGACAGCGAACCGCAGATGGTGGCCTGGCTCAAGGCGGGCGTGGGTGACGTCATCACGGCGCGACTGGACCGGGATCTGGTGCGCAACGAACCGACCCTGGCGCAGAGCCGAGTGTTCAATTATGTCGCGCCCGTGCTGGTGGCACGGAACGACCTGCCGTCGCCGCAGAACCTGCGCGGGCGCACGGTCCTCGTGGCGGCCGACAGTCTGGAGGCGCGCGCCCTGCGGGCGCCGACGCCGCAGGGTTACAAGGTCGTGCCGGCTTTGCCGCAGACCGACATCGCCGCCAGGCTGCAGGCCGTTGCCGAAGGCAAGGCCGACTATGCACTGGTCGACGCACCGGCGTTGCAGCAGGCATTGCGGCACGAGCACGATTTGAAGGCCGTGATGGACCTCGACGACCGGCATCCGTACCGGTTTACCACCCGTGCCGACAACTTCAAGCTGGGCCGCTCGCTGAATGCCTTCATCAAGAAGATTTACGGCAGCAACCTGTATCGCGTCGCCTACAGGCGCTATTTCGAAAAGAACGAACTCAACGCGCTCAACGGCACCCGCTACGGCGAGATATCGCCTTACGATGATCTGGTGCGCCGATATGCCGACCGCTACGCTTTCGACTGGCGTTTGATCGTCGCGCAGATGTACCAGGAAAGCCATTTCGATCCGGATGCAACGTCGGTTGCCGGTGCCCGCGGCCTGATGCAGTTGATGCCGGCGACCGCGCACGCGCTGGGCGTCAAGGACGTTACCAAGCCCGAAATCGGCGTAAGCGCCGGCGTGAAATACCTCGACAAGCTTCGCAGTCAGTTCGAGGACACCCTGCCGGTGGAGAGCCGGACGTGGTTTGCCATTGCCGCCTATCACGCGGGATTCGAGCGTGTGCAGGCGGCTCGCCGGCAGGCAAAGAAAATGGGCCTCGATCCCGATCGCTGGTTCGGCAACGTCGAGAAAGCGATGCTGGCCATGGGCGGGAGCATGCAGCCCGGTGCGGTGCGCGGCTGGACCGGCATGACCGTCGCCTACGTGCTGGAAATCCGCTCCCGTTACGAGGCCTACCTGCAACTTGGCCAGCCCAACCGCGTCGCCTTCAACGGCAGCGACAGCCGCCGCGTCCGCGACGGCAGTTAGACCGCCCGTCGGTTCATGCCGGCTCGGCCGGCATCCGTCTTCCTGATTTCCACCTGTTTGCGTTTATCCGCCTGGCCCGCGCGGCCGGGACGACGGCCAGACATGTTCCGGTTCGTGCCGGACATGCGCAGCTGACTAGCCGTGCGGACCGAAGCCGTAATGCAACGACACGCCGGCGATGATCAGCAGGCAGATGGCGCCTACCACGTGTGCCAGGAACAGCACGGTCGCCAGCGCATCGTTGCGACTGCGGAGGCGGGCGCTGGAAAAGCCAACCGCCCCGACCAGGATCGCGCTGTCGCAGAGCAACGGCCCGCCTTTCCACACCGCGGCGGCGATGCTCAGAATGGCCAGCAGCCGATGGAACAGCCGGATTGACCGTGCCGCGGGCTTGCGGCCGGAAATGGTGATGAAAAGCAGTATGCCCAGGGCCGCGGTGACCGCGATCAGGACTGTTGGCATTGAATTCGTACCTCGAAACGCCGGATTTGAGCGGAAAGTGGCAAGTTTAACGGAGATGTGCCGACAGCGGTCCAGCGGATTGTCGTGCTGATACCGGGGGGCGCGTCAGTGTGAACAGTAGCGGGTGGGATCGGCCAGTCCCGCCTGCTGGAAGCCCTGCATGCGCAACCGGCACGCGTCGCAGCGGCCGCAGGCGCGGCCCTCGCCGTCGGCGGCGTAGCAGGAAACCGTGAGGCCGTAATCGACTCCCAGGCGCAGGCCTTCGGCGATGATCTCGGCCTTGCTGAGCGCGATCAACGGCGTATGGATGTGGATCTCGCCGCCTTCCACGCCCGCCTTGGTGGCGAGCCTTGCCATGCTGGCGAAGGCGGCAATGTATTCCGGCCGGCAGTCCGGATACCCGGAATAATCGACCGCGTTGACGCCGATGAAAATGTCGCTGGATCCCAGCACTTCCGCCCAGCCCAGCGCCAGCGACAGGAAGACGGTGTTGCGGGCGGGTACGTAGGTGACGGGGATCCCTTCGCTGGCGCTCTGCGGCACCGCGATTCGTTCGTCGGTCAGAGCCGAGCCGCCAATGTCACCCAGGTCGATACGGATGATCTTGTGTTCCACCGCGCCTAGCGACGCAGCGACGCGGCGGGCCGCGGTCAGCTCGGCCTTGTGGCGCTGTCCGTAGTCGAAGCTCAGCGCATGGCAGTCGAAGCCCCGGGCGCGGGCCATGGCAAGCACGGTGGCCGAATCGAGGCCGCCCGAGGTCAGCACCACGGCGGCCGGCCGGTTTTGTTCAGCGTCCGGCGACATCGCCCCAGAGAATTTTGTGCAATTGGACCTGCATGCGCACCGGGAGGTTGTCGGCCAGGATCCAGTCGGCCAGATCAGCGGCGCGCAGCTGACCGCCGGCAGGCGACAACAACACCTCGCAGCGATCGGGCAGGCGGTGCGCGTCGATCTGCTGTCGTGCCCAGTCGTAGTCGTTGCGATCGCAGATCACGAACTTGATCTGATCCTCCGCGCTGAGATGGGCCAGATTTTCGTAGCGGTTCTTTGCCGCTTCGCCCGAGGCGGGCGTTTTCAGATCCAGGACTTTCATGACCCGGGGATCCACTTTCGCGACGTCGATGGCGCCGCTGGTCTCCAGCGACACCTCGTAGCCCTGGTCGCACAATTCCCGTAGCAGCGTCAGGCAGTGCCGCTGGGCCAGCGGTTCACCCCCGGTCACCGTGACGTATCGCGTGCGGTAACGGCCGACCGCTTCGACGATCTCCGCGAGGCTGCGGTTTTCGCCGCCGTGGAAGGCGTAGGCCGTATCACAGTAGTGGCAGCGCAGCGGACAACCGGTGAGGCGGACGAATACGGTGGGCAGTCCCGTTCGCGTACTTTCTCCCTGCAGCGAGAAAAAGATCTCGGTGATGCGCAGTTTGACGTCGGTGTGAACGGCGGTGCTCATGATAGGCACAATTCTGCGGCTTTGAACGCGGCCTTGGAAGCTGGAGCGCGACCAACGGGCCGCGGCCCGACAGTCCGCTCGCTGCCTGATCTATCCCGAGTCCGCTATTGGGGGTTGGCCGGCGGTGCCGAGGTGATCTGCCGCAGACGGTCTTCGGCCATCCTGGCCGCCGTGGTGCCGGGGAACCGCTGCCGCACGTTTTCCAGCGCCGCGCGCGCCTGGTCCGCCTCGCCGAGATCCTGGTAGCAGAATCCAATCTTGAGCAGCGCCTGCGATACCTTGGGGCTGTTGGGATAGGCGCTGACCAGTTTCTGGTATTCGGCGATCGCCGGCTGATATTTTTGGTTGACGTAATACGCCTCCCCCAGCCAGAACTGGGCGTTGTCCGCCTGCGGGCTGTTCGGATAGGTCACCAGGAAATTGTTGAATTCCGCGATGGCGTCGTCGTAGCGGCTGATTTTGAGCAGGTTGAACGCCTTGTCGTAGGCCTGCTCGGCGGCGCTGTTGTCGCCGGGGCTGGTTGGCGGTGTGTTGGCGGCGACGGCGGTGCCGGTTCCCGCGCTATCAGGCGTGGTGTTGGCCGGCGCACCGGCCGCCGCGGGCGGCGCCGCAGCCGCCACAGGTG
>CAYVOU010000054.1:0-7990 GCA_964453295.1 uncultured Gammaproteobacteria bacterium | reverse complement strand
TTCGCTGTTGCGGATCCAGCAGCGATTGGACATTCTGCGCCACGGGTCCCGCGACGATCGCATCCGCATGGTTGTGGTCCTGCTTGCACGCGGGGGCCTGCTGGGTGCGACGCTATGGGGATCGCCGCGGGCATTCGTGCTCTACGTGCTCGCGGTTGTTCTGCGCATACACTGCATACGTTTCGTCGATGCATTTCAGCATACGTATCCTGAGGAACTACCGGAGAAGATCGGAAAATCGAAAGGACATGGATTCGAGCAGGTTCACACCTTTTCGTTTCCGCTTGCCTATCGCCATCAATTTCTCAACCTTTTGATATTGAATTTCGGCTATCACAATGCCCATCACGCCATGCCGTCCTGCCCGTGGTATCACCTGCCGCGGCTGCATCAACTGCTGTACGAGAACCTGCCTGGCATGGCGCCGCCGGCGTTTACGCCCCCGAAAGCGCGTTTCATTGACTTGGTGAAAACCTATCATCGCCATCGCATCCGTCGTATGACTGGAGGCAGCCAGGGACGTGCGTACGACGAGGACGGACGCTTCTCGTTCGCGCAGTTCTATGGCGCCTACACGGACAAGCTGCTTGGTTGAGCCGCGGCGGACGGCGTAGGAATTGAACGGACTCGTTTACTTGCGCGGAACAAACACGATCGAGGCGCCTTCGCCGCGCGGATCGGACGCCGCCATGACCTTGCCGTCGCGCCGATCCCATTCGACCGCCTGCATGTTGCCGTAGCTGCGGCCCACCGCCTTGAGCGCATGGCCCAGCCGGCGCAGACCCGCCTGCTCGGCGTCGGTCAGGCCGCCGGTTTCGAACTGGATCACGTCGGGCAGATATTGATGGTGAAATCTCGGCACGCGCACCCAGGACGCCGGATCGTGGCCCGCGGCGAAATCGAGCACACCGAGCAGCACCATGGTAATGATGCGGCTGCCGCCCGGCGTGCCCAGTATCGCAATGCGGTCCGGGGTCTCCACGAAGGTGGGGGTCATGCTGGACAGTGGGCGCTTGCCCGGGGCGATGGCATTGGCTTCGCCGCCTATCAGCTTGTAGGCGTTGGGCGTGTCAGGCTTCGCGGAGAAATCATCCATCTCGTCGTTGTGGATGACACCGGTGCCGGTCGGCATCACGCCGCAACCATAGGGCAGATTGATGCTGAGCGTCGCCGCGACGCGATTGCCCTCGGTATCGATGATGGAAAAATGCGTGGTGTTATGCGCTTCCTTCTTCGGCTGCAGCGGCGGTGCCGGCAAGTCCGCGCTCGGCGTGGCACGGTCCAGCCGTATCGATGCCCTCAAGCGATCGGCGTATCGCTGCGAGGTCAGCCTGGCAACCGGCACCTTGAAAAATGCCGGATCGCCAAGATAAGCGGCGCGATCGCGATAAGCGCGTCGCATGGCTTCGACGATGACGTGCTTGCGGGTAACGTCATCCAGCTTGGCAAGATCGTAATGCGAAAGGATGTTCAGCATTTCGATCAGCAGCACCCCGCCCGAAGACGGCGGCGGCACCGATACGATGCGCATCCCCCGATAATGACCGATAAGCGGTTTGCGTTCGACGACACGATAGCCGGCCAGGTCCTTGAGCGTCCAGATACCACCGGCGGCACGTACGCCGTCAATGAGCTTGCGGGCAATCCGGCCCTGATAAAAGCCGGCGGCGCCTTCCTTTGCCATGGCTTCGAGGGTATTGGCAAGATCGGGCTGAACGATCTTTGCACCCAGCGGCGGCACGTCCCCGGCCCGCAGGAAAATCGCGGCGGCGGCCGGCGACTGCCGCAGCAACGCGGTCCTGAAGCCGGTCATCAGCCGGTAACGGGGGGTGACGGCGAAACCCTCGCGCGCCAGCTTGATGGCAGGCGCGAGGTCCGTGGCAAGCGGCAGCCTGGCATAGTGGCGCCCGATGAAATCCAGCGCCGCCGGGACACCGGGTATCGCCGCGGCCAGCGCGCCATTGCGCGATTTTTCGGGTTCGACCTTGCCGTCGGCATCGAGGTACATGTTCGCCGAAGCCGCCCCCGGGGCCGTTTCGCGGCCGTCCACCATGGCCGTTTTGCCGTCGGCGGCACGGTGCAGAAGGAAGAAACCACCGCCGCCCAGGCCGGAGCTGTAGGGCTCCACCACGGCCAACGCCGCGGTCACCGCGATCGCGGCGTCAAAAGCATTGCCGCCGGCGTCGAGGACCTGCCGGCCGGCAGCTGTCGCCAAGGGGTGGGCGCTGGCAATCGCGGCCGACGGCGGCGTTGCCGCCGCGCGCGCCGCCGACACGACCATGACGGTCGCCAGCGCGAAGCAGGCAAGAACCAGCGCGGATCGGCGCGAGCGCAGGTTCATGGACGATGGTTGCGACGACCGGCTGACATGTCGCGGGGGCTCAACCCGACCTCCCGTGCCGACTAGGCCGAAGCCGAGGTCAGGAGGCGATATTTTTCCTGGAGCTCGGCCGCCGTCTCGACCCTGTCAGGATCGGGGATGATGCAATCGACCGGACAAACCTCAATGCATTGCGGCTTGTCGAAATGGCCAACGCATTCCGTGCAGTGGTCGGGATCGATAACGTAGAAATCTTCACCCGGGGCGATGGCGCCGTTTGGGCATTCGGGATCGCATACGTCGCAATTGATGCATTGGTCAGTAATCAGCAAAGCCATGACGTCTCCGGCCTGAAAGAAAGTTGCCTTTGGGTATGTCGTCTCCGGTCCGCCGTCAGGGCGGGCCGGGGCGATATTGTAGCGCAGCCTACTGCCGTCGATCCCGCAATGCACCCAGCACGGCGGGATGAACGAACTCGGAGACGTCGCCGCCGAGCGCCGCAATCTCGCGGACTAGGCTGGAGGAGATGTAGGTGAACTGTTCGGCGGGCGTCAGAAAGATCGTATCGACCTCGGGGATGAGCTTGCTGTTCATCCCCGCGAGTTGGAATTCGTATTCGAAATCCGACACCGCGCGCAAGCCGCGCAGAATCAGGCGCGCGCCCCGGCTGCGGGCAAAATGGGCGAGCAGGCCCTCGAAACGCGTGACTTCGACATTGGACAGGTCGGCCAGCACCGCCTTCGCCAGGCTGACCCGCTCATCGGTGGAGAACTGCGTTTTCTTGGCCGTGTCGCTGGCGACCGCCACGATGACCTTGTCGAAGATACGCGATGCCCGCAGCACGATATCGCTGTGGCCATTGGTAATCGGATCAAACGTGCCGGGATAAAGTACCGTGGTGCCCATCAACTATCCTTAGACGAATTCCCGGCGACGGAGCGGGATCCACCCCCGCCGCTGGCAGTTGTTTATTTGTTGTCATGGTGCCCGTCCGCCTCGGCGGGAACGATTTCGATCAGCAGATAACGCACCTGTCCGGCCACCTTTTCCCGGCGGATGCGCCATCCTGGCGGCAATTGTGACATATCCGAACGCTTGTCCGCCTCCAGGTAGACCTGCGCGCCCGGATTCAGCAACGCCGGACGGGCCAGACGCGAAAGAATAGTCTCCGTCAGCCCTGACTGGAACGGCGGGTCGACAAAGACGATATCGAATGGCCCGGCAGCGCCATCCAGCCAATGCAGCGCGTCCGCCTGGACGCATTCGACGCCGCCGGCATCCAGTTTCGCCGCGGTCTCGCGCAGGTGGCGAATGGCCGCGGCATCGCGATCCAGCATGATCACATGCGCTGCGCCGCGCGACGCCGCCTCGAATCCCAGCGCACCGGCACCGGCGAACAGGTCAAGACAGCGTGCGCCGGTGATGACCGGCATCAGCCAGTTGAACAGAGTCTCACGGATGCGGCTGCCGGTGGGCCGCAATCCGGGCGCGTCGGGGACGTCGATCAGGCGTCCGCGCCAGCACCCGCCGATGATGCGGACGCGGCCGGGATAGGGTTTCGGCGTAGCGATCACGGCCCCGCGGGCGCGGACGCATGGGCCTGACCGCCGCCGACGCGGACCGTCACGAATTGCCGCGGATCGATATGGCTGGTAAATGCCCGGCGCACGTCCGCCGCCGTCACAGCCTTCACCGCCGGCACGAAACGGTCGAGATAATCTAGCGGCAGGCGATAAAACCCGATATCCGATATGAGGTCGAGGATCTTCTTGTTGCTGTCGATCTGCAGGGCAAAGCCGCCGGTCAGGTTGCGCTTGGCGGCGGCCACTTCCTGGTCGGTGGGACCTTTTTTCAGAAAGGCATCCACTGTGCTTCGCAGGACTGCCAGCGCCTGATCGGCCTGGTCGTTTCGGGTTCCCAGCATTGCGATGAACGGTCCGGATTGCTTCAAGGGCAGGAGCATGCTGCTGGCATGGTACGACAATCCGCGCTTTTCCCGCACCTCGGCGAACAAGCGCGACACGAGCGTTCCACCGCCAAGGATCTGGTTGCCGACCAGTAACGCCGGATATTGCGGATCGCCCCAGGCCACCGCCGGCGTGCCGATCATGACGTGCGTCTGCGAGCTCCGGTAATCGATTGCGATGCTGCGGGGGGGTGTACCGGTGGACAGTTTCGGCGCCGGCGGCAGGGATGGCGGCGGCGCACCGGTCTCCATGCCTTTAGTCACGACATCGGCAAGCCGGCGAGCCTGCTTCAGTGAGAGATCGCCGACCAGGGCCAGAACGGCATCGCTGGTACGATAGTAGTGTCGAAAAAAGGCCTGGGCGTCGGCGCGATTGAGCGCGGAGACTGACACAGTCGTGCCATCGCCGGCATGACCATAGGGATGGCCATCGTAGGCGGCCGCAAGCAGGGCGTCCAGCGCCACCCGCTCTGGATCGTCCTGCCGATTGCGGATGGCCACCAGTAGCTGGTCACGCACCCGCGCCACGGCATCCTGCGGAAAATCCGGCCGGGTCAGCAAAAGGTTGAAGATCGCGGCGGCGGCATCCAGGGACCTCGCGTCGGACAGGCTGCGCAGGCTGAGCGAACCAATGTCTCGATCAACTGACTGATCGAACTGCGCACCGAGTGCGGCGAACGCGTCGCTGATCGCATCCGCCGATTTGCCGCCGGCGCCCTGGCCGAGCAGCAGGCTGGTAAATTTTGCCTGCCCGGGCTTGGCGCCGTCGCGGGCGCTGCCGGCGGCAAAGCTCATACGCAGATCGACCATCGGCAGTTCATGCGACTCGACGAATACGACCCGTACGCCGTTGTCGGTATGAAATGACTGCACCACCGGGATGGCGGCCATCGCGGCCGGTAAAATGGCGAACAGCGCGCATAACAGTGCCAGACGCTTCATGGCGGCGGCACCGGCGACGACTGCGGCGCCAGTGTCGTGACGGTCATGTTTTCCGCCACCAGGTATCGCCGCGCTACCGCCTGGATCTGTTCCGGTGTAATGGCACGGATCCTGTCCTCGTACTGATCTTTGCGGCGCCAACCGATGCCGACACTTTCCAGGATGCCGATCTGCATGGCCTGGTAAAACATGGAATCGCGCTCGAAGACATTCTGTGCGATCAGTCGCGTCTTGACCCGTTCCAGCTCCGCGCGGTCGACCGGCGTATCCCGCAGGGCGCGGATCTGGGCGCGCAGTGCCTGTTCCACCGCGGCGGCCGTCTTGCCGGCGGCCGGCACGGCATCGATCGAAAACAGGGTATTCCTGCGTGCATACAGGTTGTAATCCGCGCCAGCTTCGGCAACGACGGCGGCGCCGCGTTTCAGTTCGCGATCGAAACGTGCCGAGGGATCGCCGGCCAGCAGCTGCGCGATCAGCTCGAGCGCGTAGGCATCCGACTCGGAAACGACCTTCGGATTGCGTATTGCCGCCGCCAGGGACGGGACGTGATATTGAATGAGCAGGTACGGCACCTGTGCAGGCAGATCAACCGTCACCCGCTTGGTGCCGTGTTGCGCCGGTTCATCACCGGCCGGCTCCGGCATGATCGTGGCGCGGGGAATGGCGCCGAAATACCGCCTGGCGAGCGCGAACACCGCCTTGGGATCGACGTCGCCGACCACCACCAGGGTGGCGTTGTTCGGTGCGTACCAGCGCCGGTACCAGCGCCTCAGTTCGGCGACCGTCATCGCTTTCAGGTCTCCCATCCAGCCTATGACCGGGTGACGGTACGGACTGACCTGATAGGCGGTGGCATCGGCGATCTCGGCGGTCGCCGCACGCGGGTCATCCTCCGTGCGCAATCGACGTTCCTCCATCACGATCCGGATCTCGTTGGCGAATCGCTTCGGGTCGAGGCTGAGATGGTGCATGCGGTCGGACTCGAGTTCAAAACTCACCTTCAGCCGCGAACTTTCCAGCTGCTGGAAATACACCGTGTAGTCACGAGTGGTGAATGCGTTCTGGCGACCGCCGTTGTCGGCGATGATGCGGGAGAGTTCGCCCGGCGGGTGGGCCGGTGTGCCTTGGAACATCATGTGTTCCAGGGCGTGGGAGATGCCGGTGATGCCACTGGGTTCGTCACCGGATCCGACCTTGTACCAGATCTGCGAGACGACAACCGGCGCGCGATGATCCGGCAGAACCACGACCTTAAGGCCGTTGTCCAGAACGGATTCCGTCGCGGCGTCGGCGGCGAGGGCGGCCGGAATGAACAGTGCCGTCGCCACCGCGCACAACCACTGGCGCGCGATCTTCTTAATTCAATGTCTCCGTCAGGCTATGGGTGATACGGTCCGGATGGTAGGATAGCGCTTTCGTCTCCGACTTATTTTTCCATGTTTGGTTTCCGAAAGCGCGACAAGGGCAAAAGCGGCGATACGCCCGAGGTGGCCGCCAAGCCGGGGCTGTTTCAGTCGCTTAAAACCGGCCTCAAGCGCACCCGCGAGAATCTCCTCGGCGGAATGTCGCGCCTGCTGCCCGCCGGCAAACCGATCGATGCCGCCACGCTGGAGACCCTGGAGGAGTGCCTGCTGCTGGCGGATTGCGGCATCGAGGCAACCGAGGATCTGATGGCGCGACTGCGCCAGCGGCACAAACAGCAGAAGCTGGCGGACGGCGACGCCCTGTATCAGGCCCTGCGCGAGGAAATGATCGCCATGCTGCAGCCGGTGGCCGTGCCGCTGGAAATCCCGCCGGATCATGCCGGGCCCTTCGTGCTGTTGATGGTGGGCGTCAATGGCGCCGGAAAGACCACGACCATCGGCAAGCTCGCCCGGCAATACAAAGACGCCGGCCTGGACGTGCTGCTGGCGGCGGGGGACACTTTCCGGGCCGCGGCGGTCGAACAACTGCAGACCTGGGGCGAGCGTCTCGACGTCCCGGTCGTGGCGCAGGCCACCGGCGCCGATCCGGCGTCCGTCATTTACGACGCGCTGGCGGCGGCGCGGGCGCGCGGCGCCGACCTGCTGATTGCCGACACCGCCGGCCGGCTGCACACCAAGGACAATCTCATGGAAGAGCTCAAGAAGATCCGGCGCGTGCTGGGCAAGCTTGATCCGAGCGCGCCGCACGAAACGCTCATCGTCCTGGATGCGACCACCGGCCAGAACGCGCTGAACCAAGCGCAGCAATTTCAGTCGGCCGCCGGTGTCACCGGCATCGCGCTGACCAAGATGGATGGAACGGCCAAGGGCGGGATTATCTTCGCGATTGCGCGCCGGCTGGGCATCCCCATCCGTTTTGTCGGGGTCGGTGAAAAGGCGGAGGACCTGCGAAGCTTTGACGCCGAAGCCTTCGTTGACGCACTGCTGGCGCGGGAGCCATGAACTTCACCGAGCCCACCCGCCGCCGATGATACAGTTCACCGAGGTCTACAAGACGTATCCCGGCGGGCAGGAAGCGCTGAAACACGTCAGCCTCGAGATCCCCAGCGGCGAATTCACTTTCATCACCGGCCACTCCGGCGCCGGCAAGAGCACGCTGCTTCGACACATCGCCCTGATTGAACGGCAGACCCGCGGCCAGATCATCGTCGACGGTCAGAGCCTGGAGCGGCTGCGGCCGGGACAGATCCCGTATTACCGCCGCAAGATCGGTTTCATTTTCCAGGACCACCGTCTGTTGTTCGATCGCACGGTTTTCGAAAACGTCGCCCTGCCCCT
>CAYVOU010000053.1:0-8014 GCA_964453295.1 uncultured Gammaproteobacteria bacterium | reverse complement strand
CGGGGGCCTCACCTGTCGTTGCAGAGAGTATTGCTGGAGCTACTTTCGTAACGCTGTCGGTCGCGTCTGTTCCCTGATTCCCCGCTGTGTCCACCAGGTATGCCGTCAACGTCAGCGTGCCGGATGCCTCGACGCTGACGTTGCCATTCTGTTCGATCGCCACTTTCGAATCGCCGACTTTCAATTCCGCCTTGCCGTCCGAACTGCTGCTCTGCGTCAACTTCAGAGAGGTGTCCTGCGCTTTCAGTTCGATGCCGCCGTCGAAAACGTGCAGCATGATCCGCACCGAGCCGTCCAGCGTCAACTGCATATCGCGCGAACCGTCGCCCGGGGTGTTGACACGAAACTCGAGGCGTCTATCCTTGCGGGTTTCATCGCCGGGCAGAACGGCCACCCATTCGCCTGGCCCATTTTGCGGCGGCGCGACCTGTTCGTTGTACAGGCGGCCGACCACCACCGGCGCATGCAAATCACCGCCAATGAATACCACGACGACCAGATCGTTTTCGCGCGGCAGCGCGGCGGCACCGGTGACACCAACCGCCAACGGCACCTTCGGCAGCACCAATCCGGTCTCACGCAGCACCACGGTGCAGGCGTATAACGGACTGCTGCCGTCGTTGCCGTGCACGGACTTGACGACCGCCAGCGCCGGGTGCCAATGCTGCTGCACTTCGTGCCGCGCGATCTGGCGCAGCGTGCGGACGATGCGTTGCATTTACAGCAATCCTCCCACCACGCCGGCCATCGAGCCCAGCAGCACGGTCGGATCGAAACGATCGCCGCCGCGGCGAAAATGCACGCGCGTCATCGCCTCGCGCGCGTTGATTTCGTGATGTACGCGCGTCAGCCACAACGGCGTGGACACCAGGCCGGCCGGCAGATCCTGAATTTCGATCACACTGCCGCAGCGCAATTGCGGTTGTAAAAACGCCAGAAAACGGCCCGTCTCCAGCGCCGCACTGTATTGGCGTTGCAATGCCGCACCGGCGGTACCGGCGGCTTTGGCCGTGCGCAGCGCACCTTCGAATTGCCAGCGTGTGCCCCGCCCCGGGCCATCCGGACGGTTGCCGGCAAAAAAATCGGTGGTCGACCGCGCCGCGTCGTCGGCGCTGATGTCGCCGGCGCCGGCTTCACCGGCGACCACGAAGGCGGAGATCGTGCCGGCCCGCTTGTCGACACGCAGCTCGGAAATTTCTCGGCCATACCGCAGTGCGAATGCCGCCTGCGACGCGTCGATGACGTCGGCGGTCACGCTGTTGTCACCGTCGACCCGCGCCGTCGCACCACCCCAGCCCGCGAGCCGGGCGATGTGCTCCCAGGCCGTTCGCGTCGGATCGGCGACATAGAATTCCAGATCGGGACCGTCTTCCAGATTGCCTGCGTCGACCTCCATCCCCTTGCACAGGTTTTTGATCACCGTCGCCGCCGAGACGCTTTCATAGGTTTCGGCGGGACGGATCCGCGACAGCAACCCGGCGGCGTTGAGACACGCAACCCGCAGGCTTTCAAAATCGCGCTGGATGGCGTCGATCTCGCCGGTAAACACGGTTTCCTCGCGTTCGCCGTTGTTGATTTTCAACTCGACGCGATCGCCGCAGTCCGCCGACAACGGCGCGGCGATCGGCAGCCACACGTTCAGCGTATCGACCTGGGGAGCGATCTCCAGCGTCAGCGAAATCCGCGACACCTGCCTGGTCCACTGCTGCGAACCCAGCGTCAACGTGTATCCGGGCAGCAATTGCGAAGTCATTCGGTAAACCCCTTGACCGCCGTGGTGAGTCCGGCCACCGCCGGTCCCAGCGATTTCAATTCGCCGACCTTGTCGGAGATCGGTTTGATTGGGTTGCCAATATTGGCGAGATCCGCGAGATTCGCCAGCGCCGAAATCTGCTGCACGGCGTCGAGGGCGGCGTCCATCGCGCCCGCCACCGCACCGCCTTGATCTTCGATGTCACTCAGGACACCGCCCAGCGCACCGGCGTCAAAACCGAGATCCCCGACGCCGAAATCGCCGAGTCCGCCGAACGAACTCACCTGTGCCGGCGGCGGCAGCGGCGGGCTTTCCGCCAGCACGATGTGATACCCGATCTGTCCGGCCGGTCCGACGTGCTGCTCGGCGACAAAACCCTCGATAACCATTTTGTCGACGCTGAGCGCCGTGGTAATGTCGGCGGAAAACGTGACCTCGACGCCGGCACTGGCCTTTTCCTGCAGCTTTTTCAGATCGTCCGCCGCCGTATCCGGCAATAGATAACCGGCCAGCACCACGCGGTGCGAGCGCCTTCCCAGCTTTTGATGCAGGGTGCCGTCGAGACCGGCGATGCGCTGCCGCACAAAATCCTGTTCAGTTTCCTGGCGGATATGCTGCACGGCCTTCAGCTCGATATCGTCGATCATCGGAACGCCCATTTACATGCTCCCGCCTCAGTCTTCCTGATCGATGCCCGCCGCGCGTGCAGCGGCATCTAGTTCGTCAGCCAACGCGTCCAGCCAATGCACCGGCAGCGGTGTCTTGAAAACGGGCTGTGGTTCAGCCGGCGCATCGATTGCCGCCACGACGCCAAGCGATCGCGGCGCGACCGGGGTGTCGACCTCCGCCAATTGCGCTGGCGCATCGATATTTGCCATGACGCCGGCGGCGGCCGCGCCGCCGCCCCTCCCGACACCGCTGTTAGCGACGATCGGATGCGGGAGCCCTGGTATGACGGTTTTTGTTTTTGTGCCGGCCGGATCGGCCGATAAGTCCTCCGACCGATCCGATCGCGCCACGTGGGCGTTCGCGATCTCTGCGGGTGTGCGGCTGTCGACCACGGATGCAATCGATGACGGATTTGGCGCCGTCGCGCTGCGCGCCGCGTCAGCGACGACTCGCACGGGCGTCTGTTGTGCGCCGAAATGGACACGAAACCGCGGTTTCGATGCCGGGACCGGCACGGCCATTCCAGCTTTCATCATCGCGTCGGCCAGCGGCGCCGTTGTTTCTGCCGGCCCGGTGTCCCCCGCTGGGGCGGCATCCACCGTGGTGCCTTCTCCCGCCCCTGATTTCTCACCCGGGACCGTGACCACATCCGCCGGCGGTGAACCCCTTTGCTCACGGGCGGGCCGTTGCGCCGCGCCGTCGGCATCCGGCACGACGATAATGCGCGTCGTATCCGCTGCCTCCGCACTCCGGGTGGTTGGACGAGACACCGCTGCCTCCTCCTGCGCGGTCCCGGCGCGTCCGGCCTGCCACAGTATTTCCACCTCGGTCGCCGGCAGCTCGTCGAATGCGTCCGGGGTCAGGTGCAGCATGCGGCTGACCTCCAGCGTAACCCGGGCCAGCAGCTGTACGTCGAGCGGCAGGCCCGCGCGGCCGTCCGGCGCATTCAACCAGCGCGCCAGCGTCGACAGCGCCGCCACCTCCTCGGCCGCTGTCGGCAGGTCGACCGCCGCGTCGGCCAGCGACAGGCGCAGCAACTGCTGCTGGAGAAACGTCTCGCCGAGGTGGCTGAAACGGGCGAGATTGCGTTTCTCGCGCCAGCCCAACGGACGCAGGGTAAATTCGCCGGCATCGAGCGCAATACGCGCCGCGCCGTCGCGGCAGTCGACCGCGAACGGCCAGGTGCGTTCTCCGTTGCGCACGACGCAACCGCTTATGTCGACATAGGCCGCCATCCACACTTACTCTTCGCGGACTCGCGTCGCCGTGAACGAATAAACCGTTTCCGCGTGCCCTTCGGCGCCGAGGCCGAAGGATTTGTCTTCGAGATAGCAGTTGTCGAATGCTACCGAGCGCTTGGCATCGCCGTTTCGCAGCGTCGCGCTGACGGTAAACGACGTGTTCGCCTGCAGAAATCCGTCGAGGGTGCTGTTGATCGACGCGATGCGCAATTTACCCGCCACATTCTTGATACCGAAATACACGGCGATGCGCTCATCGGTACCGATCGCACCGACCTCCTGGTGGTTCTTCAACACGCTGTATTCGATCGACTGCAGCCCCTCGATAGTTTCTTCGTTGACTTTTACTTCCGAGGCAAATGCCGTAAAAATTTCTGCCATGCTGCCCCTCCCCCCGGCGTTATCAATTCTTGACCAGAATCGTGGCGTAGATGTAGTCGATCGCACGAACCGGGCGTATCGCGATGTCCACGCGCACGATACCGGTGGCGAAATCGGTCTGGGTCGAATACACGTTGACAAAAAAGGCAGGATCCTTGCCATCCGTGCTGGGCACCAGCGCCCCGTCTTTTTCCATCTGCAGAAACAGCGCGATAATCTGCTGGCGCAACGCGTTGCGGGCGCCGTCGCTGTTCAGCAGGCCGATGTATTTATCGGAGATCGCTTTCACTTCGCGCACCGCCTTGTCGGCCGTGCGCTGGACATTGATCTGGCGGCCGCTGGTCAGCAGGCCCTTGACGACGATGATGCCCAGCCCGCGTTTTTCGTTGATTGCCGTGACATTGCCGGTGATCAGCCGCTCGAGGTGGGAGTCGGTGTAGCCGCCGGCCGGCACCCCAAGGGCGGCGACGGTCTTGAACGTGGGCGACTGGAAATAGTCCTGCAACCCCAGCAGCCCGGCCAATGCAGCTGCAGAGCCTACCGGCGCCGACAGAATGAAATGGTCGCTGCGGACGTCGTCGGCGTGATCGAGAATCGCGTCGACGTTGATCGATTCCGACGCGGTCGGTGAGCCGATGCCGATGCGATTACGCGCGACGTCCGCCATTTTGGTGCAGTGCGCGACAACCCGTTGATGCACGGTGCGAATGCCGGCGTCGTCGAGTTGATTGGCCACCGACGCGATCACCAGGTCGACTTCCTCGGCCGCCTCGAGATTCTCCAGTGCGGTCTGATAATCGTCCACCAGGGGCGAGGTGCCGCCGTTCAGTGTCACCGGGCGCGGTGTTTGTACCGGCAGCGATGTCGCCCGGCTGCGCACGAACAGGTCGTGGGCGCGAATCAACTGCGAATTGGCGGCAAGTACTTCCGGCAGATAATTCACGTCGTCCGGATCCATCGTCAGGTTGGAATAACGTTCGACGGGATTGCCATCCTGCGATACCTCCAGCGCAGCGACCGCGGTCCTGCCGTCCAGCGTCGACACGCCCTGGGTGACCGCCACCGCGAGGGTGCCGGTGACGCCGGGTGCCGGCACGATCTCCAAAAGCGGCTCGGCGGCGACTCCATCGGTCAGTTCCAGCGCCGGCCCTTTATTACGCCCGCCGGTGAGGTTGGCGCCGGTATTGACGTCCGGCAGTTGAGTGGCGCTGCCGACCACCGAAAAACTGACCAGCGGATCACTGATCGCGGCGATATCGGCATCGCCGGCCAAATTGCCGTATGTCGAGGTATCGCGCCCTTCGGTAATCACGTCGATGGTGACGCGGCGCGGCAGTGGCGTGGCAATCATGACCGAAGGCAGCACCGCTCCACGCGCGGTGACGATCACCTCCGGATCAGCCGCCGCACCGTTCACCAGGGCGTTGACGGAATTGAACGGGCCAAGCGTACGCGGCAACCCCACCGCCGGAGTGACCACGAAATTGACGCTGTCCGGGCCGGCGGTCGCCACGCTGACGCGAATACCGGTGCCGTCGCTGCCCGCCTGACGCGCAAATACCTCGACGCTGGGTGCATTGGCGGCGCCGGTCAACACCATGCCGGCCTGGCCGTCGCTGACCGCCACTGAACTCAAGTTTCCGTTCTTTCCGGCTTTTTTAGCGTCGACGCGAATCACGTCAGTGGCGCCGGTTTTTAGCGTCGTAAACGCCGCGCGTGCATTTGCGTCGCCCAGCACCGTCGCCGCGATAGTGGCCGGCAGCGACTTCTCAAACAGCGGATCAATCGCGATCAATACGCGCGATTCGTTGTTGATGCGATCGAAAAAATAATTTGGACTGGTTTCGTCCATCACCAGATTGTTGAGGACGTCGACACGGCTGCCGTCGACGAAAATTTCGACATTGACGTATTTGATGCCCCTGCCGGACAACGCCTTTACCTGGGTGATTTTGACGCTGACGCCGTTGCCCCAAGTTCCCTCGGCGCGCGCCTCCAGCGTAGCGACCGGGTCGCCGTCGTCGTCCGGCAATGTGCGCGATGCTTTTTGTGCGCTGCCCGGCGCCACACGTGACACCACCGCGCGTGACACCCCGTTGGCAAACGCCGAACGCAGCTCGGGTATCGTGTAGCGGCTGGCGGGACCGAATAATTGAATGAATTCGCCGAAATTGCCGACCGGCGTCGGTGTCGTGGGACCGCGGTCGGTGACGCCGACCACGCCCAGAATGCCTGTCGGTCCCTGTAGCACAGGGGCGGGTTCAAACTCGGTTTTGACCTGAACACCGGGAATAATCAGCGCCGATGCCATTTTTATCTCCTTCTACCGATAGGTTGGGAATAGCTTGCCGTGATTTTTTTACTCCATCACTGTCGCAGGCGCATATGCAATCACCCGGCGACAACCGTACTGCAAAATTATCTCTCGTCGGCACCCACTGCGTCGCAGAACCCGTACATGCCGCCCCCACCGCCCTGATTGGCGAGGGTCATGACCGGCAATGACGGTTGCATCGGCATGATGCCGACAGTGTCCACATCCTGAAACGGCCACATCGGGTTGGTATTCCATTCATCCTGCACGGACGGCGAATTATTTACGGAGCCGCAACCGTCACTGTGGTATTGTCGGCGCAACGGAAATTGACCATCTCCGCACCCCGGTACTTCTCGATAAAGAATTAGGAACGTACGAGATAGGATCCAAAAAGATAGGAACTTGGTTTTTACGAACCCTACCCTATCAGGAATGTGGGTGGTTGTCAATGACCGCACTAACGCAATACATATGCAGGACAGAAACGGATGAACGTATCTGGTATCGAGTCTGACACAACGCCAATCATTGCAGGGATTCGAATCCACCGCCGGACGGAGCGATCGCGTGAGAGACGTCCATGCCGATCATCTATATTTTGCCTGTTAGCGATATTTCGACAGACCTATCCTGTAGGTTTGATAACGTCCAGTTTGAGGGCGGTATTGACGGTTTCTGTCGAGGTCTTCTCCGCCGGTCCCGGGGTTCCTAAAGTCACCCGAGCATCACTTAATCCGCGGGTTGCCGTGAGTTCGTTTTTGATTGCTTCAGCGCGCCTTTTGGCGAGATCGTTGAGATCATCGTCGGTGAGTGGTTCAAGCGTTACCAGTTCTTTGAACATCGCCTGATAGAAGTCGATATCTGAGCTCGCCAAACCGATAAACGACATGGCGAAACTTGCCGGATTGGCCTTCTTGCCGGTTGTTTTTTCGTACTTTCTCTTGAAATCGGCGATCGCGCTGTCTCCACTGCGCATTTCCAATAGTTTTTCCAGAGCGTTTTGGGTCTTCGCACCATTAAATGCGATGGGTGCCGGCTCCTCGTCGGGAGCGAGCTTGATGCCCATCTCCTCGGCAAGCGCCCGCCGTGCGCGCCGGTTTCGCAACGCCTTGCCATCCGCCTTGGGGTCGAAACGACCCTCTACGACCAACTTCAGTTGGGGCCGTTTTTTAAGGGCTTCCGAAACCGCTTTTAACTTTTCCTGCTCCGGAGGCAGCAGGCGGGCACTTCCGGGATCGAACGCAATGGCATCCATCTTCCGGCCATTGCCGCCAAAGAGACCGGTCAGCGCCCGGAACGGTGCCGTTACAGCCTTGGTGATCAAATTGACGAACGCCTGCCAAATTAGACGACCGTATCGGAATTCCGGATTGTCCACATTGCCATGCACCGGCACCGCCACATCGATTCGTCCATCGGCATCGGTAAGCAGTGCGAGAGCCAGGTCCAGCGGCAGGTTCATCGCACCGGGCGCTTTCACCCTTTTGCCGAGCGTGAACTTATCCAGCACCACCTTGTTTTCTCCTAAAAGTACGCTGTCCCGGATTTTATATTTCAAGTCGAGATTCAGCTTGCCGGATGCGATCTTTCGTCCGGCGAATGTGGCGCTGTAAGGAGTAAACGGTTTCATCTCTACATTACGGAACAGTACGG
>CAYVOU010000052.1:0-8058 GCA_964453295.1 uncultured Gammaproteobacteria bacterium | reverse complement strand
CGGCGCCGCCATGCTGACCGTCAGGACGCCGAACGGCGACAGCCAGAGGCCGGAAATGCCGGTGGACATGCGCAACGAACCGGCATCGATGGGCTCCTTGGGCCCATAGACGTTGCCGGTGTCGAAAAACGCTGTCAGGCGCACAGACTCCACGTCGGTCAGGAACGGGACGGGCAGGATCAGCTCGGCGTTGCCAAGCACAAGGAAGTTGCCGCCCAGCGCCAAGTTATTGGAATCCTTGGGACCCAGCGTGTTTTCCTTGTAGCCCCGTACCGACCGCGGACCGCCGGCATAGAAGTTCTCGAAGAACGGAAATTCGGTCGTCGAGCCGTAATGATTGCCGTAGCCCAGCCGCCCGGAGAATGCCATCGTGTATTTTTCCGATAGCGGATAGAACCAGCGTGCCTCGTAGTAGGCCTTGTAGTACTCGAGGTCGCCGCCCGGCATCGCAACCTCCAGGCTGATTTTGTGCAAGGTGCCGCGATCGGGCAGGATCGCCTTGTTGCGGGTGTCATACGCGAAACTGCTGGTCAATCGTATCGTGTTGAATTTATTGCCTTCGCGTGCAACGAAATTCTTGACCTGGGTCGCCGCGTAGGTGAGATTGGACAGTTCCGTATGCTCGTAACTCAGCCCGGCGTTCAGCGAGTTGTATTCGGTCAGTGGGATGCCGAAGGTAACGCCGCCATTCGCCACCGTGGAGTCATACGTGGTGATGTTGGCGCTGCTTGCGTTCGTCTCCTGGTAACCGATGTTGAAGCCGCGGCTGACGCCGTCGATGGTCCAGTAGGGATTAAGGTACCCCAGCCGGTAGGTCCGGTTGACGTCGCTGTTGTTGAACGCGAAATCGACGCGCTTGCCGCTGCCCAGGAAGTTATCCTGGGTCACGTTGGTGTTGAAGATGATGCCTTGGGTTTGCGAAAAGCCCAGGCCCAGCATCAGGTTCCCGTTCGGCTTCTCCACGACGGTGAAGTTGACGTCAACCTCGTCGGTCGTGCCGGGCACGGGTGGTGTTTCCACGTTCACGGAACTGAAGTAGCCCAGGCGCTGCAACCGCACCTTGGAACGCTCGATCTTGCTGGTCGACAGCCAGGACCCTTCCAACTGCCGCATCTCGCGTCTCAATACCTCGTCGCGGGTCTTGGTGTTCCCGGAAAAATTTATTCGCCGCACGTAAACCCGCTTGCCTGGATCGATGAAATAGGTAAGCCCTACGGTTTTCTTGTCGTTATTAATCTTCGGAATGGCATTGACGTTGGCGAAGGCATAGCCCTGATCGCCCAGCAGGTCGGTGATGCCCTTGCTGCTCTTGGTGACGTCTTTGCGCGAGAACATCATCCCCGTGCGGGTGACGACCGCTTCAAACAGCTTTTTCTGCGGCACGATCAACTGGCCGGCCAGTTTCACGTCGGAAATCGTGAACCGGGCGCCCTCGGTGATGTTGATCGTGACGTATACGCTGCTTCGATCCGGCGTGATCGAAACCTGGGTGGAGTCGACGCTGAAATTGATGAAGCCGCGATCCAGATAGTAGGACCGCAGGGTCTCGAGGTCGGCTGCAAGCTTCTGCTTGGAATACTGATCCGAACGGGTGAAGAACGAGAACATCGTCGGCGTCGTCAACTTGAACTTCTTGATTAGCGTCTTGTCGCTGAATGTCTTGTTGCCGACGATGTTGATTTCCTTGATGCGGGCAACTCGGCCCTCGGAAATGTTGATGGCAATGGCAACCCGGTTGCCTTCCAGCTTGGTGACCTTGCTGTCCACCTTGACCCCGTACTTGCCTTGGGCGAAGTACTGGCGCTGCAATTCCTGGGTCACCTTGTCCAGCTTCGATTTGTCATAGACTTCGCCTTCGGAAAATCCGATATCCTTAAGCGCCTTCTTCAAATCGTCGGTCTTGATGTCCTTGTTGCCGGTGAACGTAATCTTGGCGATGGCTTCGCGTTCCCGCAGTCTCAGCACGAGGACGTCGCCGTCGCGTCCCACCTTGACGTCCTCGAATAGACCAGTCTTGAACAGCGCCCGCACCGATTCCACCGATTTTGCGTCGTCGAAGGTATCGCCGATCTTCACCGGTAGATAGTTGAACACCGTACCCGGACTGATGCGCTGCAGGCCCTCCAGGCGAATGTCCTTGATCACGAAGGGGGACATCGCGGCAGCTTGCAGGGCGACGCTGAGAAGTGCGGGCAGAAGCACAACGCAAAGTATTTTCTTAAGTACTTTCACTATCTGCGTCATTTCTATGTGATTGTTATTATTTCACCTGCTTTTGCGGCAGGACTCTCTATTAGAAAATGCGGGCAAGATCGTTGTAGAAGGCCAGTCCGATCAGTGCCGCCAGCACCACCAACCCCAGCTTCTGTCCCGCAAGCTGGATGGATTCCGGCACCGGCTTGCCCATGGCGAATTCCATAAGGTAATACATTAGGTGTCCGCCATCCAGTAGCGGGATCGGCAACATGTTGAGAATGAAAAGACTGACGCTGACAATGCCGAGGAAAGCAAGATAAGGAGCCAGTCCGAGACTGGCGGACTGACCGGCGTACTGGGCAATGCTGATCGGACCGCTGATATTGTCCATGGAGGCTTTGTGCACGAGCATCTTGCCGAACATCAGCAGAGTCAGCCGCGAAGTCTGCCAGGCTTTGTCGATACCGTGCAACAGCGCCTGCGCGGGCCCGTAACGCTCGACCGCGCGCACCGAGTCCCCGACCGATGGCGGCACGCCAAGCGCCGCCTTGATCTTCCCCACCGTCTTGCCGTCCTGTTGCACCGGCTCCGGCGTCACGTCCACGCTGACCGTGTGCCCGTCACGGACGACCACCAATGTCATCGCCGAACCGGGGTGGGCCTCGATGTCGGTAATCAGATCCTCGATATTGTTGATGGGCTTTCCATCGGCGCTCTTTACCGCGTCGCCCACCTTGATTCCCGCCCGTTCGGCGGCACCGCCGGCCAGGACCTCGCGCACCACCGGCGTATAGTCCGGCCGGTACTGATGCAACCCCAGCTTGGTGAAGAATCTCCCTTCGGTGACATCGTCTATCGTCAGCGCCGTCGCCGGAATGTGGAGATTGCGCTCCGTACCACCGTCGCCCCGCACGCGCATGACCAGGGGCTCCGCCTCGATGATGTCGGACAGGCTGGTCTCGAGCACCGTGGTCCAGGTCGGCGTCGGCTTGCCGTCGACCGCAACGATACGCTGGCCGCTCTCAAAGCCGGCGGCGGCGGCGACCGACCCCGGCACGACCTCGCCGACCAGAGGCTTGAGGTCGACGACGCCGACGCTGTACATCGCCGCGTAAGCGACGATGGCGAACAGAAAATTGGCCAGCGGCCCGGCCAGGACGACCGCGGTCCTTTTCGGCAGCGACTGACGATTGAATGCCCGATGCACCTCCGCCCCATCGACCTCGGCCTCGCGCTCGTCGAGCATCCTGACATAGCCGCCGAGGGGCAGAGCCGCAATCACGAATTCAGTCCGGTCCGGTCCGAAGCAACGGCGCCACACCGGCCTGCCGAAGCCTATCGAAAAGCGCAGGATCTTCACACCAACCTTGCGCGCCACCCAGAAATGCCCGAACTCATGGATGGTCACCAGGATGCTGACCGCCACGATGAACGCGAGAAGTGAGTGCAGGATCTGCATCAGGCAGCCATCCGTTCGAGCCGCTGCGCGGCAAAGCGCCGGGCGGCAGCGTCATCCGCAAACACGACCTCGAGATCGGTTGCCTCGCGCGCCGGCACAGCCGCCAGCGCCGCCTCGATCACCTCCGGAATTTGCAGGAAACGCAAGCGCCCTTCCAGGAACGCCGCCACCGCAACCTCGTTGGCGGCGTTCAGCACGGCGCTGGCGGTACCACCGGCCGTGATGGCTTCGCGCGCGAGGCGCAGACAGGGAAAACGCGACGGATCCGGCGGCTCGAAGTCGAACCGCGACTTGCTGAACAGATCGAGGCTAGCCACCCCGGATTCAATACGCTCCGGCCAGGCCAGGGCATGGGCAATCGGCGTACGCATGTCCGGATTGCCCAGTTGGGCAAGCACCGAACCGTCGCTGTATTCGACCATGGAATGAATGACGCTTTGAGGATGCAGAACCACCTCGATCTTGTCCTGCGTGGTGTTGAACAGCCAGCAGGCCTCGATAATCTCCAGGCCCTTATTCATCATGGTGGCGGAATCGACCGAGATCTTGCGTCCCATGACCCAGTTGGGATGCGCGCAGGCCTGGTCCGGCGTCACGTCAGCCAGTTCGGCCGGCGGCGTGCGCCGGAAAGGCCCGCCCGATGCGGTAAGCAGGATCCTGCGGACACCGACCGCCGCCAGACCGCGCCCGAGGTCCGGAGGCATGCATTGGAAAATCGCATTGTGCTCGCTGTCGATCGGCAACAGCTCCGCGCCGTGACGCTGTACGGTATCCATGAACAGGTGCCCGGACATCACCAGGGCTTCCTTGTTGGCGAGCAGGACGCGCTTCCCGGCCCTGGCGGCGGCCAGGGTAGGCAGCAACCCCGCCGCGCCGACGATGGCCGCCATCACCTGCCGCACTTCCGGCAGCGAAGCGACGGTTTCCAGGGAAGGCGGGCCGGCCAGCACTTCCGTATCGACACCCGCCGCTTGCAATTGCCGACGCAATTCCGTGGCACTTGCCGGATCGGCCATGGCGGCGTAGCGAGGCCGCCACTGGCGGCACTGCTCGAAGAGGGATGAAACGTTGCGGTTGGCGGCCAGGGCAACGACCTCGAAGCGATCGTTGTGGCGGCCGATGACGTCCAGCGTGTTGACGCCGATGGTGCCGGTGGATCCGAGTATGGTGATACCGATCAAAATGCGACCTCCAATACAGCCAACCCGAGGGCAAATACCGGCGCGGCGGCCGTCAGGCTGTCGATGCGATCAAGTATGCCGCCGTGCCCCGGTAGCAGGTTGCCGCTGTCCTTCAAGCCCGCCTGGCGCTTGAACAGGCTCTCCACCAAATCCCCGAGCACCGACGCCATGACCGTGACCACGCTCAGCAGGGTGAATGATACCGCATCGCGGACAGTCATGTGGGTCGCCAGGGCCGCCACCAACGCACAGCACGACGTGGCAACGAGGGCGCCCGCCAAGCCTTCCCAGGTCTTGCCCGGACTAATTGAGGGCGCCAGCCGACGGCGCCCCCAGCGCCGTCCGGCGAAATAGGCCGCGGAGTCGGCACCCCATACCAGCACCATCAGCCATAGCACCGCAAACGGTCCGTGCGCCCGCTGCACAAACAAAAGCGCCGCCCAGGTCGGGACCAGGATGAGCCAGCCTATCAGGCCCTTGAGGGCCCGGCCTGCCGTTGACGAAGCCTCCGGCCTGCGTCCCCAGCCCGTGCCGACAATCAGTAGAAAGGCAGTTCCCCACCATGCCAGTGCCACCCACAGCAACGACGTCCAGTGTCCGGCAAACGGGTAAAGTCCTAGCAGGAGGGCGCCGAGGAGAGCGGCATATGCATATCGGCCGGCCCGGGATTGGAACCCCGCCATCCTGGCCCATTCCCAGGCCCCCAGCATGGCTATCAGGCCGAAAAGACAAGCCAGCGCGAGTGCGGGCAGGTAGAAGATGGCGGCAACGGCCAGCGGGATGAGGCAGGCCGCTGTGGCCACCCGATGTGTGAGATTGGAACCGGCAGTGACCGCGTTGGACATTCAGCACCGTGTCCCGGACATTGAGGCACCGCCGGCACGGTGGCGACCCGGCGCGGCGCAGGCCGCGTCAGCGACCGGCTTTTGCGGACACCACCTGTTCCCCGGTCCGGCCAAATCGGCGCTGGCGCTGGGCATAGCTGCCAAGAGCGGCTTCGAATTCATGTAGATCAAAATCAGGCCAGAGACAGTCCGTGAAATACAGTTCGGTATACGCCAGCTGCCAAAGCAGGTAATTGCTGATGCGCTGCTCGCCGCCCGAGCGGATGAACAGGTCCGGTTCGGGCAGGTCCTGCAGACACATTTGCGACTGCAGTCGATCGGCATCGATGTCCGCCGCCGACAGCTTGCCTGCCGCCACTTCCTCGGCCAGCCTTTTCGCCGCCTGCGCAATATCCCATCGGCCACCATAGTTCGCCGCGATAACCAGCGTCAGTCCACTGTTGTCGCGGGTAAGTGTTTCAGCATGCTCGATTGCAGCCTGCAATGCGCCTGGAAACGCCGATCGGTCGCCAATGACCCGCATCCGCACATTGTTGGCATGCAGCCGCTGCACCTCCTGCTTGAGCGCCGAGGCGAAAAGCTCCATCAGCAGGCGCACCTCGTTGCCAGGACGCCGCCAGTTCTCGCTGCTAAAGGCAAACAGCGTCAGTGCTTCGATACCTTTGACGGAGCAGGCCTTGACCACGGTACGTACGGCCTCGACCCCGGCTCGGTGCCCGGCAATCCGGGGCAGACCGCGCTGCTTCGCCCAGCGACCGTTGCCATCCATGATGATGGCAACGTGGCGCGGCAACCCGTTCGAGTGATTCAAGTTGGCAGAGGTTCCCAAATCGGCCTCGGGAGGACACCGGTACGCCCGGTGCTACACCTCCATCAGTTCCTTTTCCTTTCCGGTCATCAGGGCGTCGGCCTGCGCCACATGATCGTCGGTCAGCTTCTGAACCTTCTCCTGGGCCTTGCGCTCCTCGTCCTCGGTGATTTCCTTTTCCTTCAGTAATTCCTTCAGGGTCTGGATGGCGTCGCGGCGCACGTTCCGGATGGCAACTCTGGCGGACTCCGCCTCGTGACGCACGACCTTGGTCAGATCGCGGCGGCGCTCCTCCGTCAGTGGCGGCAACGGCACCCGGATGACCGTTCCCGCGGTCGTCGGCGTCAGGCCGAGATCGGAGGTCATGATTGCCTTTTCGATAGGCTGCACCATGGCCTTGTCCCACGGGGTGATCGTCAGGGTGCGGGCATCCTGGACACCGACGTTGGCAACCTGGCTCAACGGCGTGGAGGAGCCGTAATATTCCACCGTGACATGGTCAAGCAGGCTGGTGTGGGCGCGGCCGGTCCGCAGCTTGGTGAACTCACCCTTCAGCGCCTCGAGCGCCTTGTTCATCCTCTTGTCGGCGTCACGAATGACGTCTTCGATCATGATTTATCCCCCGACGTCCCGTCGTTTACCAAAGTACCCTCGTTTTCGCCCATCACCGCGCGCATCATGGACCCCGGACGGGTCATGTCGATGACCCGCAAAGGCATGCCATTGTCGCGGCATAATACCACGGCCGTCGCGTCCATCACGGCAAGGCGGCGCTCCAGGACTTCGTCGAAATTGAGGTGGTCGTACCGTACCGCGTCGGGGTCCGTCGCCGGGTCGGCGGAATAGACGCCGTCCACCTTGGTCGCCTTGATCATGAGGTCGGCATCGACCTCGATGGCCCGCAGGCTGGCCGCGGAGTCGGTGGTGAAAAACGGGTTGCCGGTGCCCGCCGCGAATACGACGATTCGGCCTTTTTCGAGGTGACGGACGGCACGGCGACGGATGTAGTCCTCGCAGATCTGGTTGATCTTGATGGCGGACATGACCCGGCAATACAGCCCCTGGCGCTCCAGGGCATCCTGCAGCGCCAGAGCGTTGATGACGGTGGCCAGCATGCCCATGTGGTCGGCGGTGACGCGATCCATGCCGGCGGCGGCCAGTCCGGCGCCGCGCAGCATGTTGCCGCCGCCGATGACCATGCTGACCTCGACGCCGGCGGCGGCCATCTGCTTAACCTCGACGGCCATGCGGGTCAGCACCGCGGGATCGATGCCGAACTCGCCGTCGCCCATGAGGGCTTCCCCGCTGAGCTTGATGAGCACCCGCTTGAAGCGGGGTTTGGCCGGCGGTTTGTCGCTCATGGCGGCTCAGCCCCCCCGGGCCTGCGCCATCACTTCCGCAGCAAAATCCTCGACCTTCTTCTCGATGCCCTCGCCCACTTCCAACCGCACGAAGGACTTGACGCTGGCGCCCGCCTTGCCGAGCAGCTTGCCCACCGACGTGTCCGGATCCTTGACGAAAGGCTGGCCGTTGAGACTGATCTCGTTGAGAAACTTCTTGATCTTGCCC
>CAYVOU010000051.1:0-8066 GCA_964453295.1 uncultured Gammaproteobacteria bacterium | reverse complement strand
CCGAGATAACGGCTTTCACGCCCAGCAGCAGGGTGCCCTTGGCCGCCCAGTCCCGCGAGGAGCCGGTGCCGTATTCCTTGCCGGCGAGCACGATCAACGGCGTGCCTTCCTTCTCGTATTTCATGGCGACGTCGTAGATCGGCTCGACCGGACCGGCGGCGCCGTTCAGGTGCTTCGACATGCCGCCCTCGACACCCGGCGTCATCGCGTTCTTGATGCGGGTGTTGGCGAAGGTGCCGCGCATCATGACCTCGTGGTTGCCGCGGCGTGAGCCATAGGAGTTGAAGTCCTTCTTTTCCACGCCGTGTTTGGCGAGGTAGCTGCCGGCGGGCGAGTCTTTCTTGATGTCGCCAGCGGGGGAGATGTGGTCGGTGGTGATGGAGTCGCCCAGCACCGCCAGGGCGCGCGCGCCCTTGATTGGCTTGATCCCCGGCGGCGTCATGGTCATGCCGACGAAGTACGGGGGATTCTGCACGTAGGTGCTGGAAGCGTCCCAGCTGTAGGTCTCCGACCTGGTGGTCTTGATCGACTGCCAGCGGGCATCGCCCTTGAAGACGTCGGCGTAGGTCGACTTGAACAGCGCCGCCGTGACGCTGGACGTGACGGCGTCCTGTACCTCTTTCGACGTCGGCCAGATGTCCTTGAGGTAGACGTCCTTGCCGTCCTTGTCCTTGCCGATGGGCTCCTTGGTCAGGTCAATGTCGGTGCTGCCGGCGATAGCGTAGGCGACGACCAGCGGCGGCGAGGCCAGGTAGTTCATGCGCACGTCCTGGTGGACGCGGCCTTCGAAGTTGCGGTTGCCGGACAGCACGGCGGAGACCGACAGCTTGTTGTCCTGGATCGCCTTGCCGATCGGTTCGTTCAGCGGGCCGGAGTTGCCGATGCAGGTGGTGCAGCCGTAGCCGACGACGTTGAAGCCCAGGGCTTCGAGATCCTCGATCAGGCCGGCTTGCTTGAGATACTCGGTGACGACCTTGGAGCCGGGTGCCAGCGAGGTTTTTACCCAAGGCTTGGTGGTCAGGCCCAGTGCGCGGGCCTTGCGGGCCAGCAGGCCGGCGCCGATCAGCACTGAGGGATTGGAGGTGTTGGTGCAGGACGTAATGGCCGCGATGACCACCGCGCCGTCCTTCAGGGTGAAGGTCTTGCCCTGGTCGGTGACTTCGGCCGGGCCGGCGGTGGGGCGCAGCTTCTGCTCGGCGTCGAAGGCCTTGCGGTAGTTGGCCTTGACGTCCGACAGCAGCACGCGGTCCTGCGGCCGTTTGGGGCCGGCAAGCGAGGGCTGGATGGTGCCGAGGTCCAGGTGCAGCACGTCGGTGTACTCGGCTTCGGGCGCATCCGGCGTCCACCACATGCCCTGGGCGCGGGCGTAGGCTTCGACCACGGCGATTTGTTCCTCGCTGCGGCCGGTGAGGCGCAGGTAGTTCAGCGTTTCCTCGTCGATGGGGAAGATACCGCAGGTGGCGCCGTATTCGGGGGCCATGTTGGCGATGGTGGTGCGGTCGGCGGTGGCCAGGTTGCCGAGGCCGGGGCCGAAGTATTCAACGAACTTTTCGACGACGCCGCGCTTGCGCAGCATCTCGGTGACGGTCAGCACCAGGTCGGTGGCGGTCGCGCCTTCGGCCAGCTTGCCGGTCAGCCGCACGCCGATCACTTCCGGCATGAGCATGGAGGAGGGCTGCCCCAGCATCGCGGCCTCGGCCTCGATGCCGCCGACGCCCCAGCCCAGCACGCCGATGCCGTTCACCATCGTGGTGTGCGAGTCCGTGCCGAAGCAGGTGTCGGGATAGAGCAGGCCGTCCTTCTCGAACACCACGCGGGCGAGGAATTCGATGTTGACCTGGTGGACGATGCCGGTGTCGGGCGGTACGGCCTTGAAGTTCTGCAGGGCATCCTGGCCCCAGCGCAGGAAGCCATAGCGCTCACCGTTACGCTCGAACTCGACGGCGGCGTTCTTCTCCACCGCGTCGGACGTGCCGTAGTAGTCGACCATCACCGAGTGGTCGATGACCAGTTCGACGGGACAAAGCGGGTTGACCTGCGAAGCCTTGCCGCCCAGGGTCGTGATGGCGTCGCGCATGGCGGCCAAGTCGACCACACAGGGGACGCCGGTGAAGTCCTGCAGGATCACGCGCGCGGGGGTGAAGTTGATGTCCTTGGCGGCGAGCTTCTTAAGATCGACGCCGGCCAGTGCTTCGATGTCGGCCTTGGTGGTGTTGGCGCCGTCCTCATGCCGGAGCAGGTTTTCGAGCAGAATCTTGTAGGAATAGGGCAGGCGGCTGAGGTCGAACTTTCCTTCCAGTGCCTTGAGGCTGAACATCTCGTAGGTTTTGTTGCCCACCATGAGGGTGGTGCGGGCGTTGAAGCTGTTGCTCATGAGGCTCTCCGAACTCGCTAGGTGCTTCGATCCAAACACACCGAAGGCTCCCGTTCGCAGGCATTCGCCAGCCGGCGATTTCACTAAAGCGACTCGGGAGTTCCGGACCAAAAAAGATCAACATTATGACGCATTTGCGCTTTGCAGCATAGACTACGCATGACCGGCGCCCCCCGGCGGGATCGGCACCGTCAGATCAGGCACATCCGCGCCCCAGTGGAGGTGTTCTCTCAGGCCGCCCGGCACGGGCAGTCGTGCCAGACCTGCCCGGCTGCCGCTTGCGCGCTGGCGGCCGGCCCTTTGCCCGGTCCTCCTCTTTCCCAGCGGATCGCGACCGCGGCGAGCGTGTCCAGGACCTGGGAAAGCTTCTGGCCGCGCGGCGCGAAGCGGTAGGTGAGCTGCGGCGGGATGGTCAGGTTGTAGTCCCGGTAAACGATTTCCGCGCCCTCCAGGAGGCGCAGCCTCTCGGTTAGCAGCCGAGTCGAAATACCCTCCACGCGGCGCTTCCGTTCTCCGAACCGCGGCGAACCGCCGGCGAGCAGGCTATTGGCGAATGCCTTCGACGAAGAGATCGAATTCCATCGTGTCGGCCGCGGGCCCCAGGTTGTAGCCCACGCCCCAGTCCGCCCGCTTCATGGTGGCGCTGCCGGTGAACCCGGCGCGATAGCCGCCCCAGGGATCCGGGCCTTCGCCCAGCGGCTTGATATCCACCGTCAGCGGCTTGGTGACGCCGTGCAGCGTCAACTCGCCTTCCAGCTTGCCGCCCTTGGCATTGCCCACGTACTTGGTGCTCTTGAAGGTCGCCTCCGGATACTTGGCGACGTCGAGGAACTTCGCGCTGCGCAGGTGCTTGTCGCGTTCGGCGAAGTTGGTGTCGATGCTGTCCGTGGCGATGTTGACGTCGATGGCGGCCGTCGCCGGCTTTTGCGGATCCCAGGAAAACGTTCCTGAGACCTTGTCGAAGCGGCCGACCACGGTGCTGTAGCCAAGATGCGAAATGCGGAACTGCACGAACGTGTGGGCGGGATCGATGTTGAAATCGGCGGCGTTCGCTGGTGCCGCGAGGCAGGCCAGGGATGCGGCCATGAAAACGGGTGCTAAACGGTTCTTCGTGCTGGACATGATGTCTCCTTGAAGGTGGATCTCTGGCGGGGTCGCCGACGCCGGATCAATGGCGGCGCAACCACAACGTAGGACAACGATACGACAGCAAAATTGCAATCGTAAAGCAGGTGCTTTTCTGTCACTACGGGCTGGTCGTTTCGATAACGCCGCCACCCAGGCAGAGCTGTTCACGGTAGAACACAACGGATTGTCCGGGTGTGACGGCGCGTTGCGGTTGCTCAAATATTACCGTGCAGCGGTCGCCGTCGATTTGCGTGATCGCGCAGGCCTGATCGGGCTGACGGTAGCGTACCTTGGCGGTGCAGCCGAACGGTGGTCGCGGCGCGGCGCCGCTGATCCAGTTCAGTTCGACGGCTGTCAGGCTGCGGCTGTAGAGCAGGGGATGGTTGCGTCCCTGCACGCACACCAGCACGTTGCCCGCGACATCCTTTGCCGCCACGTACCAGGGCGATTCCGAGGCGCCCCGGACGCCGCCGATGCCCAGCCCTTCGCGCTGGCCCAGGGTGTAATACTGGACACCGCGATGTTCGCCAATCACCGTGCCTTCCGGCGTGCGGATTTCGCCGGGATTCGGTGCGAGATAGCGCGCGAGGAATTCGCGGAACGGCCGCTCGCCGATGAAACAGATGCCGGTGCTGTCGCGCTTGTCGTGGACGGCCAGGCCGGCTTCCGCGGCGATCCGGCGCACCTCGGCCTTGTGCAGTTCGCCAACCGGAAAAAGCGTGCGTGACAGCTGCGACTGGTCGAGCGCATGCAGGAAATAGCTCTGGTCCTTGTCCGGATCCAGCCCCCTCAACAGTTCGAAGCGATCGCCGCGCCGGCCTATCCTCGCATAGTGCCCTGTCGCGATGAGGGCGGCGCCTTGCGCCAGCGCATGATCGAGGAAGCTCCTGAACTTGATCTCGGCATTGCAGAGAACATCGGGGTTGGGGGTGCGGCCGTCCCGATACTCGTCGAGAAAATGGCGGAAGACGCGTTCGCGGTATTCGGCGGAAAAATTCGCGGCGTCGACATCCACGCCGATCACGTCGGCGGCGGCCACCGCATCGATCAGGTCCTGGCGCGAGGAACAATATTCGTCGGTATCGTCGTCCTCCCAGTTCTTCATGAAAAGTCCGTGCACGTCGTATCCCTGCCGCTTGAGCAGCAGAGCGGCGACGGCCGAGTCGACACCGCCGGAAAGGCCGACGAAAACGGGGCCGTAGGACGGGTTGGGTTGGGAGGCGCTGGACATGACGGGATTTTGCCATAGTCGCGACGAACCGCCGAGGTGGGGCGTCGTCGCGAAGCATGTGGGGAGCCGGGTTATCGCATCGGCGTCCCGGTTGCAAAGCGTTGGGTCGTTATGCGTCGAGATGCCGCAACAGGTCCAGCGGATAGCGATGGCCGGCCAGGTAGTCGTCCATGCAACGTTGCACCATCAGGCTCCGATGCACGGCACGGCGTTCGGCGACTTCGTCCGGTGTCAGCCAAAGGGTTCGAATGATCCCCTCGTCCAACGCCCGCCCGCTTTCCTCCCGCAGCGGGCGGCCGTGGAAGCAAACCCGCATGTAGGTGATATCGGTGCCCGGCTTCGGCATCAGGTAGACGCCGACGATCCCCTCGGGCTCGAAATGCCAGGCGGTTTCCTCGAGCACCTCGCGGCGGGCGGCGTCGAAGAGCGTTTCCCCCGGATCGAGATGGCCGGCCGGCTGGTTGAGGACGACGCTGCCGTCGTCGGCGGTCTCCTCGATCAACAGGAAACGGCCGTTGTCTTCGATGATGGCCGAAGCCACCACGTTAGGTTTCCACACCATGATATCTCTCGCTTGCGGGCGGATTGCAACGGTGGAGCAGGCCGCTGCCACGCGCTCGTGTTCTCGGCCGATTAACTCCCTGGCTGATCGCTTTCGTCGTCATGGTCGGAGCCGAAGGACAATTCGTGCTCCAGCCACATCACATTGATGATGCCGCAGGCCAGCGCGAAGCCGACACCCAGTATCCAGGTGAAATACCACATTTCGCGGTCCTCTCTGTCAGTAGGCGGTATGCGAGTTTTCGACGATGCCCGCCGGTGTCAGCTTGCCGCCCATGACTTTGTACACCCAACTGGTGTAGGCCAGAACGATGGGCAGAAACACAATTACCACGCCCAGCATGATCAACAGCGTCTGATGGCTCGAGCAGGCGTCCCAGACGGTCAGCGAACTGGCGGGACTGGTGGACGATGGCAGCATGAACGGGAACAGACTAAAGCCGGCGGTAAGGATCACGCCGGCCAGTGCCAGCGAGCTGAACACGAACGCGACGCCCGGTATGCGCTTCGCCGAGAACAGCAAGGCCAACAGCGTGCCGCCGAAGCCGAGCACGGGCGCCGCCAGCATCCACGGGTACTCGTGGTAATTCATCAGCCAGCCGCCTTTCACCACCGCCACGGTCTTGGCCAGCGGCACCACCACGCCGTTGACATCAGGGATGGCGGTGACGCGCAATCCGTCCAGCGTGCCGGTCCAGACGCCGGCCGCCGCGAAGCTCACCATCATCAGGATGCCCATGATCCGGGCGGCGCGCTGTGCCCGGGCCGCGATGTCGGCCTCGGTGCGCAGCTGCAGGTAGATGGCGCCGTGCATGGTCAGCATGGTCAGGCTGACCACGCCGGCGAGCAGGGCAAAAGGATGCAGGTACTGGAACAGGCCGCTGTGATTGGCAATCCGCATATCGCTGTCGAGCTCGAAGGGCACGCCCAGCAGCAGGTTGCCGAAGGCCACGCCGAAGATCAGCGCCGGGATCGCGCCACCCGCAAACAGGCCCCAGTCCCAGGCGCTGCGCCAGGCCGGGTTCGGCAGCTTGCTGCGGTAATCGAAGCCGACCGGCCGGAAGAACAGCGCGAACAGGGTCAGCAGCAGGGCGATGTAGAAACTGGAAAAGCCCACCGCGTAGACCAGCGGCCAGGCGGCGAAGATGGCGCCGCCGGCGGTAATCAGCCACACCTGGTTGCCTTCCCAGGTCGGACCGATGGAGTTGATGACGACCCGCCTTTCGAGATCGTTGCGGCCGATGAACGGCAGCAGCGCGCCTACGCCCATGTCGAAACCGTCCGTGATCGCGAAACCGATCAACAGGGCGCCGGTGAGCGCCCACCAGATCAACTTGAGGATTTCATAGTCCATGGCGCTCTCCTTAAACCGCGACCGGCTGCGATCGTTCGAAATGATAGCGGCCGGTGCCGAGGCTGCTGGGTCCGAGGCGGATGTACTTGACCATCAGGAACAGTTCCACGATCAGAAGCAGTGTGTAGAAGCCGACGAAGCCGGCAATGCTGAAATAGAGGTCGCCGGGCTGCAGGCTGGAGGCACTGAGATTGGTTGGAAGGATGCCGCTGATGGTCCATGGCTGGCGTCCGTATTCGGCGACGATCCAGCCGGTTTCGGCGGCAATCCACGGCAGTGGCATGGTGTACATGGCCAGCCGCATCAGCATCGGCCGATTGTTGATCGAGCGTTTGGCGCAATAGTAGAAAGCAAGGAGGAAGGTCAGCAGCATGGTGAAGCCGCAGGCCACCATCACCCGGAACGACCAGAACAGCGGCGCAACCTTGGGCACCGTATCGTTGGCTGCCTTGGCGATCTGCGCGTCGGTCGCATCGGTAACGTTGGGTGTATATTTCTTAAGCAGCAGGGCGTAGCCGAGTTCGGACTTGGTCCGGTTGAACACCTTGAATACGTCAGGCGAGCGGTCGCCGGCGCGAATTTTCTCCAGGGCGCCGTAGGCCTGCATGCCGGTACGTATTCGTTGTTCGTTCTGGTTGCGCAGATCGAGGATCCCGGTCACGGGTTCGGTCACCGATCGCGTGGCGATCAATCCCAGTACCCAGGGTATCTTGAGCGCGTAATCGGTGTGCTCGGTTTTCTGGTTGGGCAGGCCGAAAAGGGTGAAGCTCGCCGGCGGCTTGTCGGTATGCCACTCGGCTTCGATGGTGGCGAGTTTCATCTGCTGGACTTCGCCCGTGGTGTATCCCGACTCGTCGCCGAGCACGATGACGGACAGGACGGACGCCAGTCCGAATCCGGCCGCGATCGCGAAGGAGCGGCTGGCGAAGGCTACGTCGCGATTGCGCAGCAGGTACCAGGCCGAGACGCCCAGCACGAAACTGGATGCCACCGTGTAGCCGGCGGCGACGGTATGAACGAACTTCACCTGCGCCACGGGATTGAACAGCAGGGCGCCGAGGTTGGTGAGTTCCATGCGCATGGTTTCGATGTTGAACGTCGCGCCCACCGGATTCTGCATCCAGCCGTTGGCGATGAGGATCCACAGTGCCGACAGATTCGAACCCAGCGCCACCAGGAAGGTGACCAGCAAGTGCTTCACCTTCGAGAGGCGGTCCCAGCCGAAGAAGAACATGCCGACGAAAGTCGATTCCAGGAAGAAGGCCATCAGCCCTTCCACCGCCAGCGGAATGCCGAAGATGTCGCCGACGTAGTGGGAGTAGTAGGACCAGTTGGTGCCGAACTGGAATTCCATCGTGATGCCGGTGGTCACGCCCATGGCGAAATTGATGCCGAACAGCTTTCCCCAGAACTTGGTC
>CAYVOU010000050.1:0-8078 GCA_964453295.1 uncultured Gammaproteobacteria bacterium | reverse complement strand
CGTATCATCGATTATGTAAAGAAATTCAAGGTCGATGGCGTCGTCTCCCAGATCCAGCTCAGGCGCCTGTTCCAGTGCCGCAACCAGCTTCACCGCCGCCAGCCAGCGATCGCTCTGCCGCAGACCGGTCGGCACCGGCCGTCCGTGCATACGCATGAGGCGGGCGCGCGACAGCGGCTCCGGATCGCATTTCAGGCGGCTGAACACCGTGGCCGCGGCGTCAGGATCGTTGCAAACCAGCACCATGTCGCAACCGGCCGTCAGCGCGGCCTCGGTCCGCGCGCAGGCGTCGCCGGCCACGGCCGCCCCGGCCATGCTGATATCGTCGCTGAAGATGACGCCCTCGAAGCCGAGACCGGCGCGCAGGATTTTCTGCAGCCAGACCCGTGAGAATCCGGCTGGCTGCCGGCAGACGCGTGGATAGATCACGTGGGCGGGCATGACCGCTTCCAGACCATTGCGTACGAGGTGGGCGAAGGGATGCAGGTCGACGGCTTCGATATCGGAGAGCTCGCGCTCGTCTATCGGCACGTCGTGGTGCGAATCCGCGGCGACCGCGCCATGTCCAGGAAAATGTTTGCCCACCGCGGCCATGCCGCCGGCATGCAGTCCCCGCATGTGGGCGGTGGCCAGCCCCGAGATCACCTCGGGCTGGGCATGAAAAGCGCGGTCGCCGATCACCCGGCTGATGCCGACGTCACGGTCGAGTACCGGGGTGAAGCTGAAATCGATGCCGACCTCGCGCAGTTCCGCCGCCAGCAGCCAGCCCCCCTCTTCGGCGCAGTGCAAAGCCTGAAACCGATCGCGGTCGTACAGCTCGCCATAGCGGGCGCAGGCCGGCAACGCCGTGAAGCCGCTGCGAAAACGCTGTACCCGCCCGCCCTCGTGGTCCACGGCGACCAGCAACGGCGGGGTGCGCAGGGCATGGATCTCGGCGACCAGCGCCGCGAGCTGTTCGCGATCGACGTAGTTGCGGGTGAAAAGAATGACGCCGCCGGTCAGCGGATGCCGCAGCATCTCGCGTTCCTCGGCCAGGATCCCAGGCCCGCGCAGATCCACCATGATCGGTCCCAGGCTCATCATTCCTCCCGCGTTTTGACGTCCAGACGGCGCCGTAAAGCTTCGCCCAGCATGTTGACCGACAACACCACTGTCAACAGCGCCAGGCCGGGCGCGATCACGGTGTGCGGCGCGACCAGCATGTAGGACGTACCGTCGCGGATCATCGCGCCCAGCGACGCCGCCGGCGGCTGCACCCCCAGTCCGAGAAACGACAGGCTGGCCTCGCCGACGATGACCCCGGCCACGCCCAGGGTCGCCTCGACGATGATGGGCGCCGAGATCAGGGGCAGGACATGCCGCAGCAGGATAGTGGTCGGGCGGGTGCCGAGCAGGCGGGCCGCATCGATGTGATCGCGCTGAAGCACCGATAGCGTCTGCGCCCGCGCCAGGCGCGCGTAGCCAACCCAGCCAACGACAACCAGCGCGAACACGACATTGTCGATCCCCGGTCCCAGCAGTCCCGCCAGCGCGATGGCCAGCAGCAGGCCGGGAAACGCGAGGAACACGTCCATGATGCCCAGGCAGATCCGATCCCAGGCCCCACCCTGCCAGGCGGCGCTCATGCCGAACATCACGCCGACCGCAGTCGACACCGGCACCACCAGGGCGGCGACAAGCATCGAAGTGCGCATGCCGACGACGAGGCGATCGACGATGCTGCGGCCGAGATCGTCGAAGCCCAGCCAGGCGTGCAGGGACGGCGGCGCGAGGATCTGTTCCAGGCGGATGCGGTCGGGCGCCAGCGGCAGCCAGTTCGCGCTTAGCGCCAGCAGCGACCAGAACAGCAGCACCCCCGCGGGCAGGTACAAGCGTGTTCTCATTGCATGCGCACCCTGGGATCGAGCAAGGTGTAGGCGATATCGGTCAGGGTATTCACCAGCACGTAGGTGACACTGATGATCAGCACGCAGGCCTGCACCACGGGATAGTCGCGGCGCTGGATCGCTTCGACGGTCAACTGCCCGAGGCCGGGCCACTGGAATATGGTTTCGGTGATCACCGTCCCCGCCAGCAGCGCGCCGAGTTGCAGGCCCAACACCGTCAGCACGGGCAGCGCCGCGTTGCGGGCGGCGTGGTGCAGAATAACCCGCCACTCCGGCAGACCCTTGGCACGGGCGGTACGCAGATAGTCTTCACGCATCACGTCCAGCAGCGCCGCGCGCACCATCCGCGACAGCACGGACGCCATGCCGATGCCCAGCGTCAGCGACGGCAGCACCAGCGATGCCGGAGACTCCCGCCCGCTGACCGGCAGCCAGCCCAGACGCAGCGCGAACAACAGGATCAGCATCGGACCCAGCCAGAACCCCGGGATGGAGATCCCCAGCGTGGAAAAAGCCATCGCACCTCGATCCCACGACGAGTCGGGATGACGGGCCGACATCACACCCAGCGGCAACGCAATCAGCAACGACACGCCCATGGCGCCGGCCGCCAGCTCCGCGGTCGCCGGCAGCCGCTCCGCAAAGACCGCGGAGATGGGACGGTGCGCATACAGGGAGGTGCCAAGGTCAAAATGCGCCAGCCCTTCGACATAGTGCAGCCACTGCACCGGCAGCGGCTGGTCCAGACCCAGTGCGTGGCGCAGTGCAACCCGATCGGCCGGCGCCGCGGATTCTCCCAGCATCACCTCCACCGGATCGCCGGGGACCAGGTGGATCAGCAGGAACACCAGCGTGATAACGCCCAGGATCACCAGCGCCGAGCCCAGCAGTCGCTGTGCAATATATCCCGCATTCATCAGGTCTGATCCATGTGGTCCCGCTCAAGCTTTAACCGGCACGGCCCTTGTCGGCGCGGCAACTGAATATGATACAGTGCACTTCTTGCGTTTCAGGGATATCACGCAATGGCGCGTTACCAATTCGACGAAAAAGACTCGCAGCAGACCACCAGCATGAGCGACGTTGCCAACGGCGTGCTCGACTTCCTGGTGCGCCTGGCCGGCCTGGCCCTGTTGTGCATCGGACTGTGGACGGGGATCGCCATCATCAGGGAAGCGTGGATCCTGTACCAGAATCCCAACACCGGTGCCGTCGAGCGCTTCGCCCAGGCGATCGACAACGGTTCGCACCTGGATCGCGTGCTCGCGCCGAAACATCTGAAAGACGCCGCCAATAGTGACGGCAGCGATGCCGGCGCGGATTTCAACCCCGGCACCGTGGCCGGACCCATGCCCGGCAGCGCCGACAGTACAGCCGCCGCGAAGCCTTCGTCGCCGCCGGCAGCCGCGGGCAACAATCCGGAAGACCAGCTCAAGCTTTCCTACTTCGTCGCCTGGGCCATCCTGCTGCTGGTCATGCTGCTGGTCGGCCGCCTGTCCATCGCCGCCATCAAGACCGGCGGCGAGCTGGCGCTGCACGACGTTCAGCTCAAGCGCTTCGCGCGCCAGCTCCTGCGTGAAATGAACCGCGACCGCGCCGGCTGATCCCGCCGGCGGCCGCCGGACAACCCGGACAACTCAAGAATCCCGGATCAGCACCGGCGTCCCTTCCCGCACCCGCTCGAAGAGTTGGACCACATCAAGATTGCGCATACGCACGCAGCCGCGCGAGCCGGGCTTGCCCATGGCAACGTCGTCGGGCGCGCCGTGTATGTAGATGTAGCGGGCCTGGCTGTCGCAGCGGCCACCGGCGTTGCGACCGGGCTCCAAACCGCGCAACCAGAGTATGCGGGTGAGTATCCAGTCGCGCCCGGGATAACGTTGACGCATGTCCGGCGCATACACCTCCCCCGTCGGCTGCCTGGCTACCAGCACGCTGTTCTCCGGGAGTCCCTCACCGATGCGCGACGCCACGGCATGCCAGCCGCGCGGGGTGCATTCGCTGTCCATGACTTCGCCGGGGCCGTTGCGGGCGGTCGAGACCGGACACTCCATCAGCACCGCGTCGCCTTCGCGCAGCCACAGGTGCTGGCGGGCGATGTCGATTTCTATCCAGCGTTCGCCGGGGGCGGGTGTCATGGGGTCTTCGTCACCGTTTCGAGGCCGTCAAAGCTGCCATCCGTACTCAAGCGGTAGCCGTGCAGGTCGCCGCGCTCCGCCACGGTCACATCTTCATACCACAACGGCACCTGCGGCAAGTCCCGGCGCAGGACGGCGGCTATACGGCGGTAGTCCGCGGTCTGCACGGCGGGGTCGCCGGCCGATTCGGCGGCCTCGATCAGCCGATCGACAACCGGATTTGCATAGCGGCCACGGTTGGCGCCGTTCGGCGGCACCGAGGCGCTGTAGAACACATAACGGAAGATATCCGGCAGCTTGAGCCCCACCCAGGCCAGGCTGTACATCTGGAAGCGCCCGGCCTTGATGTCGCCGTAAAAAGTGCCCCAGTCGTAGCTGCGCAGGTCGACGTCAATACCCACCACGCCCAACTGCGCCTGGATCACGGTGGCGATGCGCACCCGCAGCGGATCGTTGGAGGTCTTGTAGACGAGATGCAGAGGGTGCGCCCGGTCGTAGCCCAGCGTCTTCAGCAGGCGCCGCGCCGTCGCGGGATCGTAGGCGGGCCTCGTCGCGTGCGGATCCGCCGCCCAGTGTTCCGGCGGCAGCAGCCCGGTGGCGGGACGGGCATCATTGTTGAGGATATGCCGGATGATCGCCTCGACGTCGATGGCATGGGCGATGGCGGTACGGACTTCTATCCTGCCCACCAGCGGATCGCGCATGTTGAAACCCAGGTACGCCACGGTATCGCCTGGATGATGTTCGACCTGGACACCGGGCTGCGAACCCAGCCAGTGAAACATCTCTGGTGGCATGTCACCCTGCGTCAGATCGATCTCGCCGCGCGCCAGCTTGAGCGCGCGTACGGTCGGATTGGGCACGGTCAGGAACTCTATGCGGGCGCCATCGCTGATGCGCCGCAGGACCAGGTGGCTGTCGTCGGGCGCCGACTCGAACCGCAGCGGCCCGCTGCCGACCGGTTGCCGGTTGAAGTCATGGCCGGCGGCGATGAGATGCTCAGGCAGGATACCGATGGTCAGCCGGCCCGGAAAAAGCGCGTCGGCACGGTTGAGGAAAAAATCGACATGATCGGCGTCCGGCGTCTCGATGCGGTCGATCATCGACAGGGAACTGCGATGCGGCGATGCGTTGGCTGCCGCGAGTATGTAATCGTAGGTTGCCTTGACGTCGATGGCTTCGAGCCGTGTCCCATCGCTGAAGCGGCGGCCGGCGTCGCGCAGGGTGAAACGGTAATGCGTGGGCGAAAGCGCTCGCCAGTCGGCAAGGGCCGGCACCGGATGATAGGTCTCGTCGAAGTCCACCAGCGGGCGATAGAGCAGGTGGCAGATCCGCTCCGATACGGCGTCGGTGGCAAAGCGGGGGTCCAGCGTCACCGGCGCGGTGCTGAGACCCATGCGTATCACCTGCGCCGCCCGCGCTGGCGCCGGCGCGAACAGGGACAGCAAAAACACCGCCATCAGCCGGTACAGGATCCGGCGTAACGGCATTCTTCCGCTCATTGCCGGGCCGGCGGACGTTCCTGGATGAAGCGTTCGATCAGCTTGATGTAGATCTCGTTCAGCCGTCCGATCTCAAAACTGCGCATGGTGCCGGATTGCCCGCTCTGCCACTCCACCAGGGGCGATGCCGTGGGCGTCCACGGCGAACCGGCTATATCGAGGTGCGTCGAGTATGAAGCAATGCCGCTCGTGGTGTTGACGACGATACGCAGCTTGAAACGCGCATAAAGACTGGCGGGCGACGAACCGGCGACAACATAGCCGGCTTTCTGCAGCCGGACCGCCGCCTCCTGTCGCAGCTTGGCCGTGGTCAGGCCGAAACGATCGTAGTCGTGCTTGAAGCCATCGAATGTAATCGCCACCGAAGGCGCCGGCGGTGGCGCCGCGGGCGGTGGTGGTTTCGCCAACGCAAGCTGCCGCTGCTTTTCCGCCTCTTCCCTGGCGGCCTGTTCCTTCGCGGCCTGTTCCCTGGCGGCTTCTTCCCGCGCCGCCTGCTCACGGGCGGCTTCCTCGGCGGCGGCCTTCTCCTTCGCGGCTTCAGCGGCGGCCGCTTTTTCCTTGGCGGCTTCTTCGCGCGCGGTCCGCAGGCGATCCGCGACGCGATCCAGGCTGTCCGCATCGGACTTGGCCTTGCGACCGCGTTCCAACAGCGCGGCAGCCTTATCGAGATCGCCGTTATCCATGCTTACCGCTGCCAGCGTGGCGTAGCGGTTTGCCACCGCGTCGATACCTTCCTGCGCCTCGCTGTTTTGCGGGTCCCGTTCCAATACTGCCTGATAACGGCTCAACGCGTTGTCGTTCTTGGGGGTGGTCAGCCGATTGGCCTTGAGATCGCCCTGCGCGAGGGTAAGCAGCTTTGCGATTTCGGCCCGCTGCTTCTCCGCCGCCAGTTCTTCGGGCGATGGCCCCGGCGGCGCGGCCGGCGCCACCACCGGCGTGGATGGCGCAGGTGCAGGCGTCGCCGCTGGTGCGGGTGGCGTACGCTCCTGTGGAGCGGCGACGGCGGCCGGCGGAGACGCCATGGCCACCGATGTCGGCGGACTGGGACTGACGTTTTCGGCCGCGGCAGGCGGGGCGGATCCGGCCACGCCGGAAGCGGTCTCGGCCTCCGTCGACGTACTGTTTCCCGCCGGCGTTGCGTCGGCGCCCGCCGTCGGCGCGGGGGCCGACGGTGCCGGAGCCGTTGTACTTGCATTCGAACCGGACGTGGCGACGCTGGGCTGCGGGCTGCTCGTCACTTCGTTCGAGACCGGTGCGGCTGGAGCCGGCGAAACCCGTCGTGCAGCGCCAGCAACTTCGGTCGGTTCAGGCGCAGCAGGAGCCGACGACGCGGGGCTCGCGGCTTCAGTTCGTGCCGGCGCAGCAGGGGCCGGCGACGTGGTACTCGCGGCTTCAGTCGGTGCCGGCGCAGCAGGCGTCGTGACGGGTGCAGGCGATGCCGCCGCGGCGGGCGCTGGAGCGGCTTTCTCAGACGCCGCGACCTTTTCCGCCGCCACCGATGGCGTGGTCGCGGCGGCCTTGGTGGCAGCCGGCGGTGTTTCGGCGGCCGGGGAAGCCGGTTCGACGGGGGTGGGAGGCTCGGCACCCTGCTCCTGCCCTGCCGGCGATGGCAATTCCAGCTCCAGCGGCGGGAATTCCTCCGGCTGCGATTTTTCGACACTGCGTACGTCCGTCTGATCCGTCGTCGCCGGCGGCGCCACGGCGATCTTCTGCTCGATCGATTTCACCCAGGGCAGCGCTCCGCGATAGCGCGAGCCGAAGTAGGCAGCCGCCGTCACCGCGGCCAACACGAGCACAAGCTGCACGGCGCGCATCAGCCATGAACGCCGCCGTGGCGGCACTGCCACGGTCGGTCCCTCCGACGGCAGCCGGGTCGTCTCCTTGGTTCGCGCGCGGAATGCATCCTCCGTCGCGATCTGCGTCGTCACGCCGTCCTGGGACCCGAAACGGGTGCGCGCGTCGGACAACGGCGCTTCCGCGTCCAGCGGTGCCGATCGATAAAGCTCCGCGCGCCACTCCGCGATGCTCTGCGGCCGTTCCTTTTCGTTAAAGCGCAGGCCGTGGTCGATGCCTTCCAGCAGACCTTTTCGATATTTTCCGGCGCCAATGTCGACCGCCGATACCAGCGCGTCGCGCTCCGCCTTAAGGATGGATTCGCTGCGATCGATCGCGTTCGGCGGGATCCGCCCGGAGATGGCCCGGTAGAGTGTCGCGGCCAGGCCATAGATGTCGGTCCACGGCCCCTGCTTGTCGCTCTTGCTGTAGTACTGTTCGTAAGGCGCGTAGCCCGGCGATACGATACTGGTAAGCGTCCGCGTTTCCTGGCCCAACGCCTGGCGTGCCGAGCCGAAATCGATTAGCACCGCCGTGTTGTTCTCCCGAAGGAAGATGTTGGCGGGCTTGATGTCGCGGTGGATGAATCCGGTTTTGTGAACCTGCTCGAGGCCGTCCAGGATGGGCGACAGGATATTGTCGATTTCGGATTCGCGCAGCGTCTTGCGGCGGCTCAGCAGCTCCTGCAGGGTCTCGCCGCGCTCGAGACCGGGATCGCG
>CAYVOU010000049.1:0-8136 GCA_964453295.1 uncultured Gammaproteobacteria bacterium | reverse complement strand
TGCCGTTTCGCGGCACGATTGCGGCCTTGGTCGCCATTTCCAGCCTCTTCATGCTGACGGCACTTGGGATGGGACTGCTGATCTCGACCATCGCGCGCAACCAGTTCGTCGCCGGCCAGGTGGCTATCATCCTCGCGTTCCTGCCCGCTTTCATCCTCTCCGGCTTCATCTTCGATATCGACAGCATGCCGGCCGTGGTGCAGTGGCTGACACACGTCATCCCGGCACGCTACTACGTTTCGGCTCTGCAAACCTTGTTCCTTGCCGGTGACATCCGCTCCATTCTCCTGTTCGACGGCGTGGCGCTGTTGCTGATGGCACTGTTCTTCATCGCGATCACGCGCCGCAAGACGCGCAAGCTGCTGGAGTGAGATAAGAAGCCATGTGGCAGCGCATACTGGCCCTGGTCGTAAAAGAGTTCCTGGCGGTCTGGAAGGACAAGAAGAGCCGCACGGTCATCATCGTGCCGCCGCTGATCCAGCTGCTGGTCTTCGGCTATGCCGCGACCTTCGATCTCAACCATGTCGCGGTGGCGATCTATAATGAGGACGGCGGCCGCCTGTCGCGCCAGCTGGTGGCCCGCTTCGAAGGTTCGCCCAACTTCGACATCGTCGCCCACCTGCACCGCGACAGCCAGATCGCCGGCGTGATCGACCCCAGGAAGGCCAGCCTGGTCGTTCACATTGGCCAGAACTTTTCTGGCGATCTGCTTGCGCACCGCCAGGCCAAGGTCCAGGCGATCGTCGACGGACGGAACTCGAATACGGCGCTGGTCATTCTCGGCTACGTGAACCGCATCGTCAGCGACTACAATCGCGCCTGGCAGCACAGCCTCGGCGAACCGCCTCCGCCCGCCAGCCTGGTGGTACGGGCCTGGTTCAATCCCAACCTGGAGAGCCGCTGGTTCATCGTGCCCGGGATCGTCGCGCTGCTGACCCTGGTGGTGACCACGGTCGTGACGGCGCTGACGGTCGCCCGCGAGCGCGAGGTCGGCACCTTCGAGCAGCTGCTGGTGGCGCCTTTCACCCCGTTCGAGATCCTGGCCGGCAAATCCATCCCGGCGCTCGCGATCGGGCTGGCCGAAGGGACGCTTATCGTGATCGTCGCGGTGTTCTGGTTCCGGGTGCCGCTGGTCGGCAACATCGCCCTGCTCTATGCCGGCCTGCTGCTTTATATCCTGGCCGTGATCGGTGTGGGCCTGATGGTGTCGTCGCTGGCGCGCACCCAGCAGCAGGCGATACTCGGGACTTTCCTCTTCGTGGTGCCCGCGGTGATCCTTTCCGGCTTCTCCACCCCCATCGCCAACATGCCGGCGTTCATCCAGGACGTGACCCTGCTCAATCCGATGCGCTATTTCCTGGTGATCGTTCGCGGTGTCTTCCTCGAGGACCCGCCGGCGCAAATCGTCTACGCGCAGCTCTGGCCCATGGCGCTGATCGCGCTCGTGACCTTGACCGGCGCCGCCTGGTTGTTTAGACGCAACACTGTCTGAGGCGAACGGCCGATTTGCGTTGCAGGAAAACCTATCGCCGACGGCCTCGCTTCGAGCCGCAAGTGCCGGTACAATAAGCACTCCCGAAACGTCCGATGGAATCCTTACTCCATGTCAAAACCCGAACATCAACCCGGGCGGCGACGTTTTCTCGCTGCCACGGCCGCGCTGGTGTGCGCGCCGGTTCTCTTCTCTCCGCGCTTGGTACTGGCCCGCGAAGCCCCGCGCCGCCTCGCCTTCGTTCACACGCATACCGGTGAAAGACTTTCGATCATCTATGCCGAGAACGGCAAATACATTCCCGAGGCACTCTCCGAAATTGATCACCTGTTGCGCGATTTCCGTGCCCACCAGACGCATCACATCGACCCGCCGCTGCTCGATCAGCTCGCCGACCTGGCAGCGCTGACCGGTGGCAAGCGGCCGTATGAAGTGATCTGCGGCTATCGCTGCCCCGCCACCAACGCCATGCTTCGCAGGCACAGTCACGGCGTCGCCCAGCACAGCCTGCACATGGCGGGTCGCGCGATCGACATCCGACTTCCCGGCGTCGACCTGAAGCATCTCCGCACAGCGGCGCTTTCGATGCGCGCCGGCGGCGTCGGCTACTATCCGCGTTCGGATTTCATCCATATCGACACCGGGCGTGTCCGGCATTGGTAGCCGAGGCCGGGGAGCGCGCGTAGCGCGCGCCTGAATCGTCGCACCGTCGTCCAGCTTAAGCCTTTACATCATCGTCCCGGCGCGGCGGCAGCCAAGGCGGCTTCGAGCTTTGGATCGAAATGATAAATGTCGGGCGGGAACAGCACCCGTCCGGTGTGATCCACCACCGCCGTGCTGTAAAAGATAATCACCGGGATCGGTTGCGGCAGGCGTACCGCCTGCCTGTCGCCGCTTTCGATCAGCGCCTCGATCCGCGACCGGCTCCAGGTTTCGTCGTTACCCAGCACGAAGTGCGCAAGCCCCACCGGATCCGCGACGCGGATGCACCCGTGGCTGAAGTCGCGCCGCGCCTTCCCGAACAACGACTGCGCCGGCGTGCCATGCAGGTAGATGTTCATCGCGTTCGGCAGCACGAACTTGATGCCGCCGAGCGCGTTGTCCGGTCCGGGGCGCTGCCGCAGCCGCAGTTCGCCGGTACGCGCCGCTGAGACCGTGGCGTCGGAAACTTCAGTGGTCACCGTGCCGTCGGGCGCGACGAATTCCATGTTTTCCCGTTCCAGGTACGTCGGATCGCGCCGAAGCTTCGGAATGATTTCTTTGCGCAGGATCGAGTACGGCACATTCCAGTAAGGACTGAACTGCACGTATTTCATGTCCTGCATGAAAATCGGCGTGCGCGTCCTGACCGATCGCCCGACCACCACGTTCATCTCAAGCTCGGCAGCGCTCTGGCGGGGATCGCTGAATGCCCATAGCTTGAACGACGGCACGTTGACCGCGATCACCGGCCCGGTGGCAAGCTCTGGCAACCAGCGCAGACGTTCCAGCGCAAGTTCGATGGTCCGCACCCTTTCCCGCAAAGGACGGTTCAGCTCGGTGAAAGTCGCCTTGCCCATCACGCCGTCGACGTCCAGGCCGTGACGCGTCTGGAATCGCCTGATGGCCTCGACAAGCTTGCCGTCATAACGGCCCGGGGTAACGGCCGACCCGGCGGGCAGATCGCCCAACGCGGTCAGCAGCCGCGCCAGCGGCGCCACCCCGCTATACCGTTCACCGGGCTTTACCGTTCTTTTCTCCGGGATCGGCTGCAGGTCGGGTTCGCGGGCCAGCTTTCGATAAGTCGCCAGTGCCGCTTCAAGGCGCGTGTAAACCGGGAGCCGCGGCTGTGCGGCCTGTACCGCCGCGCCCAGTACCCGCTTCGCGATTGCCGCGCGCAACGCCGTCACCGGATCGTAGTGCCTGCTCGCCGCCACATCGAGTTGCCAGCCAATCTCACGCGGATCGACCCGCCCATAATGCAGGTCCCGGAGCAAACGCAACATTGCCGCACTCAGTGTTACGTCGAACTGCGCCAGTTCCAGCGGCGAAAGCCGCCCGCCATCTGCCGGCCCGAGCGTTCGCCGCAGCCACGATGATTTGTAGTCATCGGGATTGAGTCCCTGTCCGGCCACGTTGCCAAGGAGATCAACAGCATTGCGGGCGGCCTCGCCCGGGACACCATCGTTCAGCCAGGCCGGCGCATAGCCGTATGGCTCGTAAAAATGTACGAGCGCATCATGCAGTTGACGTTCTTCGGATCCCGGCCCGAGCTGTGCGTGCCCGCCCTGGACGATGGACTCGATCAGGTTCGCCTGCACACTCGCGGCGTGAAGGTCCGGAGTTGACAGCAGCAGCATCACGACGAACGCCGTCCGCATGAGTGTACGTCCCGTAGTCATCAACGGCGGCTTTCTACCTGAATGCGGTACCAGGCCATGACAGCATACCGGCGGTTATCAGGAAGCTTTGGATTTGCCGCCCTGGGCGATGGCAATGAATGCCCATACGATCAGCAGTGGAACCAAAATCGGCCAGAAAAATGGAAACAGGAAGCCCGCCATCAGCACACCCACAAATACGAACAACCCCAGGATCACGAGTCCGATCCCGGCGAAGACAAATACCAGGAAGGTCGCGGCGCAAAACAGCGCAATCGCCGCGACGACGAATCCGCCCAGCCCGATCGCACCGTTGAGGGGGCCGCTCACCTGCTGGCCGTTGACGATCACGGTGACGACGTTGGACTCCAGCGACAGACTCCAAACGACGACGACAAGCATTACGATAGCGAGCGCGATAGCCAGTTTCTTTGCCATATGCAGTATCCCTCCTGAGTTGGGGTCTCACCCGTTTAGACATCTGACGGCGTGTTTTTCTCGCACCGACCATGCGAACAGGCATGGCCTGCGCCACAGTCTACACGGCCGAGAACGGCACGAAAGGAAACACCGGCCCCTCGAGTGCCTCCTGGGCAAGCAGGAACGCCGCGGCGTTCCATGATTGTCCGCCCATGCCGTGCGGACTGAGGTTTTGTCCGTGGAACCATTCGTGGAAGCGCCAGCTCCCCTCGCGCATGGATTCAGCCAGGCGCGACAAGGCCGCGGCGGCAGGTGCATGCAGGCCCAGCGCCGCAAGCGCCATGACCCAGAATCCACCCACCATGGGCCAGATCCCGCCATTGTGATATTGATGCTCGAGGTTCTGGCGATGACGGCCCATGTAGCCGCGCCAGAGCGAATCGCCCCGCGCGATCGGAATGCAGGTCGCGCGCGGCGGCGCGGCGCGATCGGCACCGGCCGCGGAGAGCGCGCGCACGAGCCGGTGACCCATCGCCTCATCGGCCGCGCCGGTCAGCACCGCCAGGCAATTACCCAAGGTATCGCCTTCGTTGCCGCAGACTGCCAGGTTCACGAAGCTGAGGTACCAGCCACGATCTTCCGCATGCCGGCGGGCATAATGGCGGAGTATGCGGGTTCGCCGGCATTCGTGGCCGTCCGGCGTGAACGGATACAGCAGCGCATTGAAATTTTCGCGGGTAGCTTCCGCGTGAGGCAGCCGGTAAAGGCGCTTGACCAGGTACCAGAGCGCATTGGTATAGAGGACAAAACCGGAGCGCGGCATGATGTCGGCCCAGTCGCTGGCTTCGTTCTGCTGCACAAGCCGCAACTCCTGGTGCTCCTGCGCCAAGCACCACGTGAGCGCGCCGTCCACGTGTCCCTGCCAGCGTGCCGCAAGCTGATTGTCCTCACGACATAGCGAGGCAACCGAGATCAGCCACCACAGGTTCGCATCGATGCAGCCGATATACCAGAAATCCGCAGCGCCGCTGCGGGCGTCCACGAATTTCGGGATCTGACCGTTGTCCGCCTGGGCCCGGGCAAGCGTGTCCAGGCTGGCGATGGCGCCCTGCCGCAATCCCGGCACGCCCGATCCCGCCATCGCCAGGGCGCAGATCGCCGCGTCCCGTCCGAAAACGGTATCGTAGTGACGCGCGTGCGCGCGTTCCGAAGCCGTGGCGGCCAATATGCCCGCCGGCGCCAGGTTTCGCTCCAGCAGCGCGATCGAACGGGCGCGCGCCTCCTCCAGCAATGACGGGGCGGCGATTTGCACTGGTTCCGTCATGGCAGACATGTCTCAGCCAGACGAGCGTGGCGCATCGCGGGCCCGGCCGCAACGGGATTTTCAATACCCGGATGCGGGTTGCGCGACATGGACAACGGGAATACGGTTGATTCGGCAGGGATCGCGAAATGCATTGCGGGCGTACGATACCCGATCGGACCCGGCATGACCATCGACGGACGAAGGCCCGGACGCGGTGAATCGCGCCGCCGTCCTGCCGTCCGCGGAATTCGACCGCCATGCCCGCCGTTTCCGCAATCTTGATGGAGATTTCGCGTTTGCTTGCCTCGCGGCGGATCGATGCCTACATCGCCGCGCGCGCCACGTTTCCGCGCCGAGGCAGTCTGGCACCCGTGCCGCCGCCGTTTTATTCTTGTCGTCGTGGCCGGCGTATACTTGACGCGCGAGAATTCTGCGCGGCGCCGTTCCAGTGGTGATAACGCCGCCGAACCAGGCCCGGGAGACGAAAAAGAAATGGTGCATACCACGACCAACGATAAGCCCATCGCCACGATAAGCCCGCCACCATCCGGGATCCGACTGCGCGCCAGGGAATTCGATTTCACATCCAGGCAGACGCGCATCATCGAGCTCGCCGAGATCGGCCCGGCAATCGATGCCCAGCGTTTCGTCTGGCTGGACCTTGACTACGACGATGCCGCGATCGCCAGGCAATATCTCGCCGGGGTCGGCGTGCTCGACGAAACCGTGCTGGAATCGCTGTTCGAGGACGAGGGAACGCAACTGTTCCGCACCGGCTATTGCTTCCACCTGGCCCTCTCCGGGTGCCAGTTGGATGCGGATTGCACGTTGAGCCTGGAACCGGTCGGCGTGATCATCGCCGAACCCTACCTCTTAACGGTGCACGCGGGCCGGTGCGATTTTCTCGACAATGTCGCCCAGGACTGCGCCTCGGATTTCGAACGTTTCGCGCAAAGCCCGAGCTTCCTGACCTACGAACTCTGGGACAACCTTATCGATCACTACGCGGCGGTGCAAAAGCAATTCGAGCGTGCCGTCGAGGATCTGCAGAAGCAGTTGGTGGCGGATGGCGACGACAGCGTCTTCGCGCGCGTGTCGCATATCGGTGCCAATCTGCTGCACTTTCGCACCGTCCTGGCACCCGCACGGAGCATCCTCCACGAGCTCTCCTCGCGGCGTTCCGTTTTCATCAGCGAAGCCACGCAGGCGGCGCTGGCCAACATGGTTGGCCTCGTCGATCATATCCTGCAGGACGTCATGGTCGACCGCGACATCCTGGCCCAGTCGCTGAACCTGCATATGTCCATGGTCAGCCACCGAACCAATCGCGTGATGAACAAACTGACCGTCATCAGCGTGATATTCCTGCCGCTGACCTTCCTTTGCGGCGTGTACGGGATGAACTTCGTGCGCTTTCCCGAGCTGCACTGGCGCTACGGCTATCTGTTCTTCTGGCTCCTCACTGCCGCCATCGTCGGGATCCTGGTGGTGATATTGCGTAAAAACCGCATGCTATGAAGTCCTCGGCATCATGGTCCGATTCCGACGGGCAACGGCCGTACATGGCACCCTGAAACGGGTATTCCGAACGCCCGAAGCAGCCATTGCCTGCCCACGGGAGATGTCATTGGAGAATCGTGATCGAACCCGGATAAAGTACATACGGGGGTGAGTCTTAATCACCCCCGTATTTAACGCTGAACTTTATTATCAGACAGATTCCACCTGCACCAGGTTGTCGAAGAACGTCGGTGCATTACCCATGTCACAAAGTTCCGCTGAGCTGGTGATATTGACCGTGCCCTTGTTCAGTTGTCGCCAATAACCGAGTGTGGCGACAACCACGCCCTCGTTGACGTCATCGGTTACCCGGGCATTTCCCTCGAAGCTGCCACGATCGTTAAAGACCCTGATCTTGGTGCCATCATTGATGCCACGGGCATTCGCATCCACCGCATTGATGAGCACGAACTGTTCGCCCTGCTCACGTTGCTGGCGGTCCATGTTGGCGTAGCAGGAATTCAGAAAGGCGTGACTTTTTGGCGTCACGATATTTAACGGGTACTTCTTCGCCAGTTCCGGATTAGTTTCCGGTCGTTCAAACGGTGGCAGGTAATCCGGTAACGGGTCGATATTCTGCACCGGCTGCATGCCGTCGTACATTTGGCGGAATGGGCCGGCGACGAAATTCTTGGCGCCGTCGACTCGGAAATGACACTTGCCGCTCTCCGTCGGGAAATTACCTTCCTTGTGCGGGCAGCGATCGTCTTTGGTGCCGACGGTCAGGCGGGCATAGCCGTGTTTACGCAGATACGCCAGATCGATGCCATCGCAGGCCGGTGAATCCCAGTCGATGAAGTTCTCCAGGCATTCTGAATCCGACCATTGCAGACGTTCCTCGTCATAGCCCATTTTTTCGGCGAGACGTCGGAAGATCTCGTTGTTGGGAATCGCCTCGCCAGGCGAGATCGCACTTTTTGCGTTGTAGGTCAGGTACAGATGGCCCCAGGACAGAATGATGTCCTCCATCTCGGCGCCCATCGATGCCGGTAACACGA
>CAYVOU010000048.1:0-8153 GCA_964453295.1 uncultured Gammaproteobacteria bacterium | reverse complement strand
CCCGCACTCGCCGCCGGCAACAGCGTCATCCTGAAACCCTCGGAAAAATCGCCGCTCACCGCGCTGCGCGTCGCTGAGCTTGCGAGCGAGGCGGGTCTGCCCGATGGCGTCCTCAACGTGCTGCCGGGATTCGGCGACACCGTCGGCAAGGCGCTGGCCCTGCACATGGATGTCGACTGCGTCGCTTTCACCGGTTCCAATAAGGTCGGCCGGATGATGATGCAGTACGCCGGCCAGTCGAACATGAAGCGGGTGTGGCTGGAATGCGGCGGCAAGAGTCCGAACATCGTGATGGCGGACTGCCCGGATCTGGACGCAGCGGCCCAGGCGGCTGCCTGGGCCATTTTCTTCAACCAGGGCGAAATGTGCTCGGCAGGTTCCCGGTTGCTGGTCGAACGCAGCATCAAGGAACCCCTGCTGGAGAAGATCCTCTCGCTGGGAAATTCCATGCAGCCTGGCGATCCGCTCGACCCGCAGTCGAAGCTCGGCGCCATCGTCGACGACATCCAGCTCAAGACCGTGATGGGCTACATCGATGCCGGCAAGGCCGATGGCGCCCGTCTGTGCCTCGGCGGCAAGCAGGTTCGGCAGGATACGGGCGGGTATTTCATCGCGCCAACGGTTTTCGACCAGGTGAATCCGGACATGCGGATCGCCAGGGAGGAAATCTTCGGACCGGTGCTGTCGACGATCGAATTCGGCGACGCCGCCGAAGCCACCGCGATCGCGAACAGCACCATCTATGGCCTGGCCGCCGCGGTATGGACGCGCGACGTCGGCAAGGCGCACCGGATGGCCCGGGCCCTTCGTGCCGGCACGGTCTGGGTCAACTGCTATGACGAAGGCGACATGACCGTGCCCTTCGGCGGCTATCGCCAGTCCGGCTACGGTCGTGACAAGTCGCTGCACGCGATCGACAAATACACCGAGCTCAAAACGACCTGGATCAACCTCGACGGCTGAAGTGCGGTCGACGCTCCCTAGGTCGTCAGCACCGGCAGCAGTTCAAGCAACGACGTCACGACGACATCCGGTTCGATGTTCCAGGGATCGTAAACCCTGTCCGGAGAGCGGCGCACCCACGCCGTCTTCAGGCCGGCGGCGCGGGCGCCGATGACATCCCAGGCATTGCTTGAAACCAGCCAGCAGGGTGCGCCCCAGGTCGAGGACGCCCGCCTCGCGTAGGCATACACGGCGGGATCGGGCTTGAAGCTGCGGACCTCGTCCACCGAAATCACGTCGACGAAAAAGGGGCTGAGGCCGGCATGATCGAGCAGCGCCGCGACATCGGGTTTCGCCCCGTTTGAAAAGGCGAAGACCCGGAACTGTTCCGAGAGTGCCGACAAAGCCGGCGCCGCATCGCCGAAGGCCGGCAGTTCGCCATACTCCCGCATCAGCGCCATCAGGCGCTCACCGGTGAACGGGATCCGGTTCCGCTCGAGAACGTAACGCAGAGACTGTTCGACGCAAGTGCGGAAGGTGGCGTAATGCCGCATCAGGCCGCGCCTGAACGCGTATTCCACCTGCTTGTCGCGCCATTGCTCGGCAATGGCTGCAGCATTGTCGCCGGCATCCTTACGCAGCGCCGCGGCGATCCCGGCCGTATCCACCAGCGTCCCATATACGTCGAATAAAAGCGTTGTTCGCATAATCTTTACTCCCGGCCCCGTGTTCAACTTGCTGGCTGCCAGCCGTATTTACCAAGTGCAACCCGGCCGCCGTTGAAACACACACCCTCGCGTTCCAGGCGCATCCGTTGGGTGATATCGGGGCCGATCACGCGGCGCAAGCTGATTTCCCCCTTGGCGTTGATGACGCGGTGCCATGGGACATCGGTTCCCGGTGGCAGGGCATGCAGGGCATAACCAACCTGACGCGCGTGCCCAGGGAGCCCGGCGAGCCGCGCGATCAGGCCATACGTCGCAACGCGCCCGGTCGGGATACGCCGCACCACCGCGTAGATTCGTTCATACGATCCGGCGGAGTTGCCGTGGGGGGCTTCGTTGAATATGTCTTGAATCATGATGATGGTGGCGCAATTCCCGGTCTGCGCATTCTAATTGCGTATCTACTATCCGAAAACAGGAAGGGTATCGGGTCTCAATTGCAGACCCGCGGCGATCAGCCCTCCCATCGAAACGACGGAAGCGGCAGATACAAGGCTGCTGAAGTGGCCTCAGAGCACCACCTGCGCACCCAGTTCCACGACGCGATTGGCGGGAAGATGGAAATAGGCGGCGGCATCGCCGGCATTCTTGAACATAGTGAGGAACAGCCGCTGGCGCCAGTACGCCATTCTGGCCCCGATGCGGGGAATGATCGTCTCACGTCCGAGAAAGAACGACGCCTCCGCAAAGTCCAGATCGGCTCTGCCGCAATCGGCCAGTGCCAGAGGCAGGTCCGGCTCGTCCATGAAGCCGTAGCTGACGGTGATCCGGTAAAATTGCTTGCCCAGCGATTCTATTTGCAGGCGCTGCGCCGGCGGGATGTGGGGTTGCCGTTGCATCGATACCGTGACCAGTACCACGCAATCGTGCCGTGCCCGGTAATGCTTCAGGCTGTGCAGCATCGCGTGCGGAACGCGCATCCGGTTCTGGGTCAGGAACACGGCGGTGCCCGGCACCGTCGCGACGTGATCCGAGGAAAGGCTCTCGATGAATGGTTGCAGCGGCATCGCCTCCGCGTCCAGCTGCGCATGCAGCAGCAGACGACCGTGCCGCCAAGTGGTCATCAGTACGAAAATAATTACGGCGAAACCGATCGGAAACCAGCCGCCATCGGCGAACTTCAACATGTTTGAAGCGAAGAACAAGATGTCGACCATAAGGAAAGCGCCGATGACGATCGCCGTTATCGAAAGACTCCAGCACCAAAGGTGCCGCACCACCACGTAAGCAAGGATCGTTGTGATGGTCATGGTGCCAGTGACCGCGATACCGTAGGCCGAAGCCAGCGCCGAAGATGACCCGAAGCTGACCACGAGGACCGCGACGCAGGCGAACAACGCCCAGTTCACTCCCGGCAAATAGATCTGCCCGATTTGTTGGGTCGAGGTATGGCGGACGTCGAAGCGCGGCGCATAGCCGAGCTGAGACGCCTGCTGCGCCAGCGAATAAGTACCCGAAATCACGGCTTGCGATGCAATGACCGTGGCCAGCGTCGCCAGCACGATGAGCGGCGGCAGAGCCCAATGCGGCGCCATCAGGTAAAACGGGTTGCTTACCTTGCCGTTGTCGCCGAGCAGCAGAGCACCTTGACCGAAATAATTGAGCAACAGCGCGGGGAAAACCAACGAGAACCAGGCGGTCCGAATGGGGCCGAGGCCAAAGTGTCCCATGTCGGCGTACAGGGCCTCGGTACCGGTGACGGCCAGCACCACGGCACCGAGCGACAGGAATGCCAGCGCCGGATCGGCCGCGGCGAAGTGCAACAGATGGATTGGATTGACGGCGGCAAGCACTTGCGGATGCGCCGCGATATTGCCGATCCCCAAAAGTCCGAGGACCAGGAACCAGAGGACGACGATGGGTCCGAACCAGACGCCGACGCCGCCGGTGCCGCGTCGCTGGAACATGAAAAGGCCCACCAGCACGGCGAGCGTGCAGGGCAGGACATAGGGCTTTAGCGCGCTGGTGCCGACTTCCAGTCCCTCGAGTGCGGACAGCACCGAGATGGCCGGCGTGATCACGCTGTCGCCAAAAAAAAGTGCCGCTCCGAACAGGCCGAGCAGGATCAGCCGGTTTGCCTGCGGGTGGGATTCGATGATGGGCTGGACCAGCGCGAGCAGTGCCATGATCCCGCCTTCTCCGGCATTATCGGCGCGCATGACGAACAGCACGTACTTGACCGACACGACGACGGTAAGCGACCAGAAGAACAATGAGAGAACGCCCAAAATATTCTCGGGCGTGATCGGGACGGCATGACTGGCGCCCGCGAACACCTCTCTGATGGCGTAAAGCGGACTCGTTCCGATATCACCGTAAACCACGCCCAGCGCGCCCAGGGTCAGGGTCGCGTAACGCCGCCGCGGACTGCCACTCGCTGCTTGCGGGTTCATGGTTGCAGATCCGTTTCCCGCCCGCACGTGGGTCGAACGCCCATTTCAATCCAGGATGAAGACATTGCGTGGGTCCCTTTTTCCTTCGGCGGCAAACGCCGATTTATGGCACGAATCGGTAGCCGATGCCGGTTTCAGTCAGAATGTGTCGCGGCTGCGCCGGATCCGTTTCCAACTTCTGGCGCAGGTGACCGACGTAAATTCGGAGGTAGTGGTTATGCTCGATCCGTCCGGGTCCCCAGACATCCTTCAGCAGTTGGCGATGTGTCAACACCTTGCTCGAGTGTGTGATCAATACGGTGAGAAGTCGGTATTCAATCGGTGTGAGACGCACCGGTTCGCCCAGTCTGGTGACCGTACGCAGGGAAAGGTCGACCATCACATCGCCAAACCGGAAAACGGGGCTGGCGTCTTCACCCGTCCTCGCCCGGCGGCGCAACTGCGCACGGACCCGAGCCAGCAACTCGCCGACACCGAAGGGCTTGGTGAGATAGTCGTCGGCGCCGGCATCTAACGCGGCAATCTTGTCGTCCTCGTTGGAGCGGGCGGACAGGATGATCACCGGCACGTCCGACCAGCCTCGCAGATCTCTGATGACTTCAATTCCATTGCGATCCGGTAAGCCAAGATCGAGTATCACCAGATCGGGCCTGCGCGCGGCAAGTTCCGTCAGGCCGTCGCCCGCGCTGCCTGCTTCGAATACGCTGCAGTCCTCCTCCTCCAGGGCCGCGCGCACGAACCGCCGTATCTCAGGCTGATCCTCGATCAGGACCACGATCGGTTGAATTTGGCTCACGCTGGACGGCCTCCGCCGCAGGCATCGTCAGTGTCGTCGAAAGCAGGCGGTACGCCGATAGGCAGGTCGAAGACGAAGGACGCACCGCCATTCGGACGATTGGTCGCCGAAATCGTGCCGCCGTGGGCTTCGATGATAGTGCGGCAAATCGCAAGCCCGAGACCCATTCCTGGCGCGGGCAGGTCGCGATTGCCGCGGACGAACATGTCGAAAAGCGCCTGCGGGTCGCCTGGCGGCAGGCCGGGCCCTTGGTCGTCAACGGCGATTTCCACCATCGAGTCCAGGCGCCGCCCGGTTATCATGATCGACGTCCCGCCCGGGGCGTATTTCACCGCGTTTTCCAGAAGGTTGCAGAACACACGTTCCATCAACACGGCGTCGATTTCGAGCAAAGGCAGATCCGGAGCCAATGCCACGCGGACGACATGGTTCGTAAGCGCGGGCTCCAGTGCCTTGATACTGGCGCCGATCACTTCCTCGATTGGTTGCCATTCCCGACGTAGCCGGATCGACCCGGCATGCAGCCGCGCCATGTCCAGCAGATTGACGGCCAGACCAGCAAGCTGCCGTGCCTGATCCTGTATGGCGCCGGCAATCTCCTTCTGCGTGCCGCCCAGCGGCGGCTTGGCCCGCAACAAGGTGTCGGCCAGCCCGACCAGGGCGGTCAAAGGTGTGCGCAGGTCGTGGGAAAGCGCCGAAAGAATTGAACTGCGCAGCCGCTCCGAAGCCATTGCGACCATGGTCTGGTGCGCCACGTCCACATAGTGCAGACGTTCAATGGCGACGGCGGTCAAGGATGCGACGGTTTCCAGCAGGTCACGCTGATCCCGCAGTACCGGGGATTGGTGGTCACGCGGCGTCAACACGATGACGCCGCGTGTGTGCATGGCCGCTTTCAACGGAAAATAGCTGACAGGCCGTTCTTCCGTCGACAACGCGGCGAACTCTGCGGCGTGTCCGGTCTGATGGACGGCGGTCGCCGTCGCCAGGTCCAGCCAGGGTGGTGAAGGTACATCCCCCCCGAGGGCAAGCTGCCCTGATTCGTCCGCCAGCAGAAGTTCGGACTCGGTGTCCAGCGTCCTGGCGATGAAGCGCCTGTCGATGTCGAGGACCTGATTAATGGAAATCGCGCCCGCCATGGCCCTCGCCATTTCGTAGAGCGCCCGGGTATGTTGCTCCCGCAACGCGGTGAGCTCCGCCTGATGCTTGATGCCGCCGGTCAACTGTGCGGTGATCAATGCCACCGCCAGCATTACCCCGAAGGTCAACAAGTATTGAACGTCGGCCACGGCGAAAGTGAAGTGCGGTGGGACGAAGAAGAAATCGAACAGCCCTACACTTAGAAACGCCGCCGCGATTGCCGGCGAACGGCCTAAGCGTATGGCGACCAGCACCACCGTTAGCAGAAACAGCATGATGATGTTGGCGAGATCGAAATACGCGCTCAGTGGTTTGGCAATGGCGACCGTCAAACAGCAAGCGGCCATTGCCAGCAAGTGGTTCCTGAGCCTGGACCCGTCCGGGCTGCCGGAATGGGACGGCCGGCCGAGCGGGCCTGCTAAGTTGTCCATGAGGTGCTCTCCGGATAGTCAATGTCTCTAGCCTAGCCGCAGGCCGATAAAGTCTGGGTAAATTTTGGTTCGTCCGGTGTAAAAAAGGCGTAAATGCCCTGCCAAGGCTTACGGATGCCACCGATGAGGCAGGGTGGATTGCCGGCGAATTCGCCTGTTTCGCGGGACGACGGGATAGGTGCCCTGCTGACAGAAGCGTCGCTGCCGTCCATTGGTGTGGCGGCCCGGGTGCGGCTTTGCTCCGGAGATTGGGCATGATTCCGGGCAGCACGCTGCCATTTGAACTGCTCGACGATGCCGGGTTAAAGTTCAGCAGGGCGCCGCGCCTGCCAACCTTCGCGGTGGAGGGCATGACAGTTATAAAATGGCCAATCCTGCTTGCCGATGCCGGGCGGATCCGCCAGGTGTTCGATCCGGTATTCCAGACGGATCGGCACGCCGGCGATGTCGCTGCACGCTTTCGTCGCCATGGATACTGACGGCCTGCGCAGGGCTCCCTTCGACACGTTGAACAGTGAGGGGCGTGCGGCGCGTCCCCGCCGGTTTCGCCGCGATCGCTACCCGAACTACGCGACGCTTGCCCGCCACGAAGCTGAAGGTCTTGATTACCGAATCGTCGAACGTTGCTTACCACGCAGTCCTTTCGCCGTGATCGCGCCGCATGCCGGCGGCATCGAACGTGGCACTTCAAGCGTTGCCAGCTTGCTGGCAGGTACGGAATTCAGCTTGTATCTATTTGAGGGATTGAAGACCGGCAATAACTTCGAGAGCCTGCATATCACCAGCCGGCGGTTCGATGAACCACGATGTCTTGCGATGGTGGCTCAACATGAGGTCATTGTGACCGTACACGGCTGTGTCGGGGCCGGCGAGTTCATCTGCCTGGGAGGCCTGCACGAGATGCTGAAAAACAAAATGGCCGCCTATCTTCGGGCCTCGGGATTTGATGCCCGCATGGAAGGCCACAACTTCCCGGCTGTGGACCCCGACAACCTTTGCAATCGGGGCCGTTCCGGAGGCGGTGTGCAGTTGGAACTCAGCGCCGGATTCCGACGCCGCAGGCAATACCGCGCATTGACCGACAGCTTGCGCGAATGCCTGTTTGCGACGCCGCCGGTACCGTAAGTCCTTCGGCGCGTCGAACTAGCTTCCGAAAAAACCGAAGCGGTTCCTGCCGAGATCCTTGGCCTGGTACATGGCCGAATCGGCATGCTTGAACAGCGTCTCCAGATCGGTGCCGTCTTCGGGATAGACGCTGATGCCGATGCTGGCGGTCACGCGGTGGCTCTCGCCATCCATGATGAAAGGCTCGGCGACGACATCGCGGACCTTGCGCGCGATCCCGGCAATGTCGTCGCGACTGGCGGTGCCTTCGATGACCACGATGAACTCATCGCCGCCGAAGCGGGCGATCAGGTCGGATGCGCGCAGGCAGTCGCTCAAGCGTTCCGCGACGTTCCTGAGCACGCGGTCGCCGGTGGCATGGCCGCGCGTATCATTGATCTCCTTGAAGTGATCCAGGTCCACGAACAGTATGGCGAAATTGCCGCCGTGGCGGTGGTAGCGCGCGATAAGATGTTGCATGTGCTGCAGCAGCAGATTGCGATTCGGCAGCGTCGTGACATCGTCGTAATGCGCAAGGCGCCGGATCTTCTCCTCGGCGAGTTTGCGTTCGGTGATGTCCATGACGGTGGCGATCATTTCGGTGATGCGTTCATTGTCGCCT
>CAYVOU010000047.1:0-8193 GCA_964453295.1 uncultured Gammaproteobacteria bacterium | reverse complement strand
CACTCATAGTCGTTGACCGCGACCCAGGTCGCCTGGCCGATGAAACGCTTCAGATCCTCACCATCGAACATCGGCATGCCCTGGCCGGGGTCGAATATGAAAGGAATGCCGGCCTCGGCAAACTGGTGCGCATGCTCGATCATCCCGTCGCGGCCGTCCGGGGAAATGATGCCTAGGGTCGCCTCCGGCGCGGACGCGATCTTGTTGAGTTGTGCGAAGCTCATCGCGCCCGGGTGAAACGCGGTGATCTGGTTGTCGTCCAGGTCGGTGGTGATGAACGCCTGCGCGGTCAGGGTGCCGGGCACCTCGGTGACATGCTGGGTTGGGATGCCACGTTCCTCCAGCCAGTGCTGGTAGGGCAGGAAGTCGGTGCCGACCGTGCCCATGGGCACGGCTTCACCGCCGAGCATATTGAGGTTGAAGGCGATGTTGCCGGCGCATCCGCCGAACTCGCGGCGCATGTCAGGCACCAGGAACGACACATTCAGGATGTGGATCTTGTCCGGAAGAATGTGATCGCGAAAATGCCCCTGGAAAACCATGATGTTGTCGTAGGCGAAGGAACCGCATATCAGGGCCGGCATATTATTGTTTCCTCTTTGCTATTGAACTTAAAGGCGGCAGCGGGTCGGCTGCGAAACGGCGCGTCGCTGCCGCGCGGCAGCGACGCAAGCTGCTGTCTTATGGAGAAAAACCGGAGCCAGCCTCGTCGCAACCCGGTGCCGGTGAAAGACGGACAGGCCTCCCGCAGAGGGCTCTAAGATAACGTTTCGAGGCGTAAATGTCAGGGCCGGCGGGCGTTGTTCAGGTTGGCGGGGCGTAAGTGACCCGCCATATTTTGTCGCCGCCCTCGTCGGAGATCAGCAAGGACCCGTCCGGCAGTTGCAGCAGCGATATGGGCCGGCCCCACACCTGCAACTGGTCCTCGCCCAGCATCCAGCCGGTGAGGAAGTCCTCCGGACCGCTCGTCGGCTTGCCGTCCTCGAAGGGCACGAACACGATCTTGTAACCGGCGCGGCGGCTGCGGTTCCAGGAACCGTGTTCCACCACGAAACAGCCGCCGCGGTATTTCGCGGGAAATTGCCTGCCGGTATAGAACAACAGATCGAAAGCGCCGACGTGGCCGCCCAATATCACGCTCGGGTAAAGTGTCTTCTTGACCAGATCCGGGGCGGCGCCCGGATGATGCGGGTCCTCGTGCGGGCCGATGTAGGCGTAGGGCCAGCCGTAGAACCCGCCTTCGACGACGCGGGTGAGATAATCCGGCACCAGGTCGTCGCCCATCGTATCGCGTTCCTGCACGGTCGCCCACAGATCGCCGGTGACCGGGTTGATGCGCAGTCCGATCGCGTTTCGCAGACCCGATGCGTATATTTCACCGCCGCTTCCGTCCGGATTGAAGCGGCTGATGGCCGCCCGCATCGGCGGTTCGCCGGTGTTGATGTTGGACCCCGACCCGACGCTGAGAAACAGCTTCGTATGCGACTTGTTGAACATGATGGAGCGGGTGATGTGGCCGCCGGCGTAATCCTCCAACGGGATCACTTCCTTACCCGGACCGTCGACTCGCATCGTCGCGGCGTCGTAGTGATAGCGCATGACCGACGTCGTCTCCGCCACGTACAGCCAGTCGCCGTCGAAGGCCAATCCATAGGGGTCGCGAAGGTGATCGAGAATAATATGGGTCTGCCCGTCGTGAACGACGGCCACCTTGCCCACGTGCATCAGCGCCACCAACACCTCGCCGCCGGGGCCCAAGGTCATGTAGCGCGCGCCCGGCAGGTCGCCCATCCATTCGCTCACCGAAAAGCCGGGCGGCAGTTCCAACTTCGCGCCGGGTGGCCTGGGAACGACCACCGGCGGATTCACCGCCGAGGGATTCGCATAAGGTTCGGGCAGCCCGTGCCAGTTCACCGGCAAATCGGTTTTTGCAACCGCGGCAATTGACGTCAGGGCAAGGAACAACACGGAAAATGCCGTGAACTTCATGCGTACCCCCGAGTGTATCGACGGGTTCAGTTTAAGCAGTTTACAACTGTCTGCGGGTGGCGCGCAGTGGGTACGTGTCCGGAGCCGGTCAATCGTCACGTTTGGTCGGAGACGGGATCGGCATTGCCGCCTGAGAACACCGTGACTCGGTTACGGCCACCCTGCTTGGAGCGATACAAGGCCTGGTCGGCTCGACTGATCCAATGTTTGTGGTCACCCGTGTCCGCGTCAAGTTCCGCCACACCGAGGCTGATCGTGCAACGGATATCGACGCTGCCGTGCTGGACGCTGGAGGACGCAACAACCTTGCGCAAGCGTTCCGCAAAATAGCGCGCCGAGTTGGCATTGCAGTTGACCAAAACGACGGCGAACTCCTCTCCGCCATAGCGACCCGGGATATCGGTATCGCGCAAATTTTGGTTCAGCAGCAACGCGATATGGTGTATGACTTCGTCACCGCCCTGGTGGCCGTGATTGTCATTCACGTTCTTGAAGTGGTCGATGTCGAACATCACCAGCGACACCGGGTGGCTCGTGCGCTGATAACGGCGGAACTCCTGGACCACCCGTTCCTCCCAATACCCGCGATTATGCAAACCGGTCAGCCGATCGGTGCGACTGCGCTTTTCCAGTTCGACGTTGGCGAGCGTCAGCGCCTGCTTTCCGATCGCCACATCGGTCACGTCATAGACGATTAGTGCGACGTGGTTGACGTCTCCGTCCAGACCCGCGAGCGGGATGATCACGATATTCTGGTACATGAACTCGGCAACGCCGGTCAGAGGCCGGACATTCCTGAAAGTGAAAAGACACGGCCGCTGTTCCCAAACGGTGAAGGTCTGGCTGTTCAACAGGAATACCGATTCGGTCTTGCGGCGGAACCAATCTGCAGGGATTTCGGGAAACAGCTCGAAGAGATCGCGCCCCTGCGTCTTGTACGAAGACAATCCGCTATGGTTCTCCATGAACGAGTTCCAAAAGCAGATCCGGTAGCTGCGATCGAGCATGACCAGGCCTACGTTGAGATACTGAACCAACTCAGCCAACCGGTGAATTTCCGGGATTTCCAGTGCGTGGCGTTGTGGACTCATGCGTAAGCGTTCTCGAGGCGTTTTTGAAGCGGCTGCATGGAATCCTCTGTGAACACGAGCAGGACCTCGCTGCTCATCTGATAGTCTTCAATCTGATAGCCAATTTCGACGGCCAGTGTGGTGTTCCAGTGAAACTTTCGGTCGGCGAAAAGACTCGTCGCGGCAGCACGCTGGCCGACGATCGTTGGATGGCTCAGGCTGAAGCGGATGTCGAGCTGGTCGGCGATACCCTTCAGGCATGCGCCGACCAGTACATTGGCGAGATCCATGAGCAACTCAAGTTCGACGGCCTGATCGACCTGGCTATCAACTTTCATCAACCGGGCGAGATCGCCAAAACTGGCGTCGTTGAAGCGGATCAGGGCCTCGCCGGCGACACCGGCACCGATGAAACCCTGACAAAGCGTGGAGACCGTTGAAGACGGCGCCGCGCCCGCCAGCGTCATGTGCAGATCGCCGGATTCAAGGTGGATCACGCGTGGGACCGGCATTACGACAAAGACATCGAACAGGCGTCCGAGTAGCGCCGACGCCTGGCCGACAGCGACGTTGACGACCTCCTGCAACGCGTCATGGATATCAATGCCCGACATCGGGGAGGCGGCCCGCCGGCGAGCGGAGACGGCGGCGGACTTCGCGCTCAACCTCCCAAGTTCTTGCAGAACCGCACGCAGCGCGGAGCGGTCCACCGGTTTCCTGAGAAAGGCTCTGGCGCCGAGATCGAGCACACGGCGTTGCGCCGTCTCCTGGACGTCGCCCGAAACTACGATGACCTCTGGAGCCATCGCGATCGACGACAGGTATTTGAGAGTTTGATAGCCGTCCATGTCGGGCATGGTGAGATCGAGGAAAAGCACCTCGGCCCTGCCGGCACGAACAGCATCGATCGCTTCCCGGGCGCTGGTGGCAAAGGAAAGATCGATGTCCCAGTCTTCCGGCAAGGCGCGCGCAATATGCTTGCGTGCAACGGCTGAGTCGTCACAGATGACAACGGAAGTCGCCATGTCCTGATCTGGAACCGGTAATCGTGACCCGTTTTCGTGTCCCCTTTTGGGCACGACGAACGCCGATCACGCGGAACCCAGAGCTCCCCCCTTTCTGACGTTGGCATGCCCGCACGCGCGGTCTGAAGCGGGCATCAGCAACCCTAATCCTGGATGCTGTGGCGAATATTTACCCACCGGGGAGCGAGATGCAACTCCCTTACACCGTTTCGATGCAATTTGCGAATAATCTCAGGAAGCGGGTCCGCACGGCAGCCGTTTCCGGCGGATCGCCCGGAAAACCTGCCGCACGGGGACAGGTCCGATCGCCACGTGAACACTTACCGGGCAGGCATCTGTTGCTGTCGATGGACGTCCTTATCAGACGGCGGCCTTGCGCCCGCGGGAGGCTTTGCGGCCGTTGCCGTTGCCCGCCGCCCGGGCCAGGGTGCGGGTCAGGTACTTGCCGGTGTACGACGCGGGATAGGCCGCGACCGCTTCCGGCGTACCGGTGATCAGGATCTCCCCGCCGCGGTCGCCGCCTTCCGGGCCGAGATCGACAATCCAGTCCGCAGTCTTGATCACGTCGAGGTTGTGCTCAATCACGATGATCGTGTTGCCGTGATCGCGCAGCCTGTGCAGTACGCCCAGCAACTGTTCGATGTCGTAGAAGTGCAGGCCGGTGGTGGGTTCGTCGAGGATGTACAAGGTGTTGCCGGTATCGCGCTTGGACAGCTCGCGCGCCAGTTTCACCCGCTGCGCCTCGCCGCCGGAAAGCGTGGTCGCATTCTGGCCGAGACGGATATAGGACAGGCCCACGTCCACCAGCGTCTGCAGCTTGCCGGCAACCATGGGCACGGCATCAAAGAAGGCGCGCGCATCTTCCACGGTCATCTCCAGCACTTCGCTGATGTTGCGGCCCTTGTAGGTGATGTCCAATGTCTCGCGGTTGTAGCGCTTGCCCTTGCAGACGTCGCAGCGCACGTAGATGTCCGGCAGGAAGTGCATCTCCACCTTGATTAAGCCATCGCCCTGGCAGGCTTCGCAGCGACCGCCCTTGACGTTGAAGCTGAAACGCCCCGGCTTGTAGCCGCGCGAACGGGCTTCCTGGGTGGCCGCGAACAGGTCGCGGATCGGCGTGAACAGGCCTGTGTAGGTTGCCGGATTGGAGCGCGGGGTGCGACCGATCGGGCTTTGATCGATATCCACCACCTTGTCGAACTGCTCCAGCCCCTCCACCGCGTCGCAGTGTGCCGGCTCGAGATTCGAGTCGTTCAGATGCCGGGCGGCGTAGTGATAGAGCGTGTCGTTGACCAGCGTCGACTTGCCCGAACCGGACACGCCGGTCACGCAGGTGAACAGGCCAATCGGAAAATTGACGTCGATGTTCTTGAGATTGTTGCCGCGGGCGCCGCGCACGGTCAGCAGCCGCTTCGGATCCACCGGCCGGCGCCGGGTCGGCACGGCGATGCTGCGACGGCCGGAAAGGTATTGCGCCGTCAGCGAAGTGGGATGCGTCTGGATCTGCGCCGGCGTGCCCTGGGCCACGATCTCGCCGCCGTGGACGCCGGCGCCGGGACCGATGTCGACGACATAGTCGGCGGCGTGGATGGCTTCCTCGTCATGTTCGACCACGATCACCGTGTTCCCCAGGTCGCGCAGCCGGACCAGCGTGTTCAGCAGCCGCTGGTTGTCGCGCTGGTGCAACCCGATCGACGGCTCATCGAGCACGTACATGACGCCGACCAGGCCCGCGCCGATCTGGCTGGCCAGACGTATGCGCTGCGCCTCTCCACCCGACAGGGTCTCGGCGCTGCGCTCCAGGGTCAGATAGTCCAGGCCGACGTTGATCAGGAACTGCAGCCGCTCGCGGACTTCCTTGAGGATCTTGTCCGCGATCTGACCGCGCCGGCCTTCCAGCTTCAGTCCCTCGAAAAAGTCGTGGGACCGCCCCACCGGCATGGCTGTGATCTGTGGCAGCGTGTGCTCGGCGACAAAGACGTTGCGCCCGGCGGCGTTGAGGCGCGTCCCCTCGCAACCCGGGCACGGACGGCTGGACAGGTACTTCGCCAGTTCCTCGCGCACCACGTTGGAGTCGCTTTCCCGGTAGCGCCGTTCCATGTTCGGCAGCACGCCCTCGAAGGCGTGCTTTTTCCGCCGCGCCCCGCCCGGGTGCAGGTAGGTGAAGTCGATCGCCTCCTTGCCGCTGCCGTGCAGGATCACGTGGCGCACGGTCTCCGGCAGATCGCGAAACGGCGTGTCGATATCGAACTTGAAATGCGCGGCCAGCGCCTTGATGAGCTGGAAATAGTAGGCATTGCGCCGGTCCCAGCCGCGGATGGCGCCGCCCGGCAGGCTCAGTTCCGGGTGCTGGACAACCCGCGCCGGATCGAAGAACTGGATGACACCCAGCCCGTCGCACTGGCCGCAGGCGCCATTCGGATTGTTGAACGAGAAGATGCGCGGCTCCAGTTCGCTGATCGAATAGCCGCAATGCGGACAGGCGAAACGCGCCGAAAATACCAGCGGGGCGCGCTTCTCGTCGTCCATCCAGGCGACCTTGACCACGCCCTCGGACATGGCCAGGGCGGTTTCGAAGGACTCGGCCAGCCTCAGCTTGAGATCCTCACGCACCTTGAAGCGGTCGATCACCACTTCGATGTCGTGTTTGCGACGTAAATCCAGCGACGGCGGGCTGTCCAGCTCGATCATTTTGCCGTCGACCAGCGCCCTCAGGAACCCTTGGCGCTTCAGGCTATCAAACACCTGACCGTGTTCGCCCTTGCGGCCCTGGATCACGGGCGCCAGCAGCATCAACCGGGTGCCCTCAGGCTCCGAGAGAACCTGATCCACCATCTGGCTCACGGTCTGGGCCGCCAGCGTGACGCCATGATCGGGACATCGCGGCTCGCCCACACGCGCATACAAAAGGCGCAGGTAGTCGTAGATCTCCGTGATGGTGCCAACGGTGGAACGCGGATTATGGGAGGTCGATTTCTGCTCGATGGAAATCGCCGGCGACAGTCCCTCGATGTGATCGATGTCGGGCTTTTCCATCATCGACAGGAACTGGCGCGCATAGGCCGACAGTGACTCGACGTAGCGTCGCTGCCCCTCGGCATAGATCGTGTCGAAGGCCAGCGACGATTTGCCTGACCCCGACAGGCCGGTGATGACAATCAGCTTGTCGCGGGGCAGGTCAAGATCGATGCCCTTCAGATTATGCGTTCGGGCGCCGCGAAGACGAATAAAATCCATAAATCTCGAATCAATGTGCTATTTTTGCAGCCGAAAATTTGAACGCCGTGGACACCCCCTAAATGGCATGGGCCGGTCGGAAAACACGCCGGCGCCAGCGACCACGGGCCGTCAGTCCACGACCCCGAATCCGCTACTATACGGGCTCTTTTACCCATGACGCAAAATCCTGCCAAATCTGAAAAAATGACCGCGGACGAGCTCCGCGCCGCGGGCGGCCTCGCCCGCAGCTTCTTCCTGCGGATGATGGGCTTATTCCTTCTGTTGCCGGTATTTACCCTGCAGGCCACCAGCCTGCGCGGCGCCACCCACACCCTGGTCGGCGTGGCCATCGGCTGCTACGGGCTAAGCCAGGCGATCTTCCAGATCCCCTTCGGCATGCTCTCCGACAAGTTCGGCCGCAAGAAGATCATCACCTTGGGGCTCATCATCTTCGCCATCGGCAGCGCCGTGGCCGCCATGTCGCACTCCATCTACGGCGTCATGCTCGGCCGGCTGCTGCAGGGCGCAGGCGCGATCTCCTCGGCGGTCATGGCACTGGCGGCGGATTTGACCCGCGAGGAACAGCGCACCAAGACCATGGCCATCATCGGCATTAGCATCGGCCTGTCCTTTTCCATCGCCTTCATCATGGGCCCCGTGGTCGATCACTGGACGGGCCTCTCCGGCGTCTTCTGGGCCGGCACCCTGCTGGCGGTGGCGGCCATCGCCGTGCTCTACACGCGTGTGCCCAACCCCACCCACAGCGGCTTCCACCGCGAGGTCGAGGCCGTGCCGAGCCAGTTCGGCTCGGTGCTGCGCAACCCCGAGCTGCTGCGGCTCAATGCCGGCATTTTCTGCCTGCACTTCATCCTCACCGCCTCTTTCTACGC
>CAYVOU010000046.1:3084-8217 GCA_964453295.1 uncultured Gammaproteobacteria bacterium | reverse complement strand
ATATCGGCCATCCCGATATCGTCGAATTCATCCGCGCCAAGCGCGAACCGGGCAGGCTGCGCCAGTTCAATCTATCCGTGCTCATCCGACGCGAGTTCATCGAGGCGGTGGATACGGACGACGACTGGGCGCTCGCCTTCCCCTGCCATCCCGACGAACTGCCGAAACTCGATCCCGCCGACGTCATTTACCGCGAGTGGCCCATACGCAATCACTACGTCGTCGATGACCAGGGCCGAGTGGGAATGCGCGTATACAACCGAATCAAGGCCCGCCGGCTATGGAATGCGATCATGACCTCGACGTACGACTACGCCGACCCGGGCTTCATTCTGATCGACGAAATGAACACGATGAACAACAACTGGTGGTGCGAAAATATCCGTGCCACCAATCCCTGCGGGGAACAGGGCCTGCCGCCGGAAGGTGCCTGTCTGCTCGGATCGATCAACCTGACCCGTTTCGTCACCAGCCCGTTCAAGGCCGATGCCGGGTTCGACTGGGACAGCTTCCGCCGGGTTGTGTCGATCTTCACCCGCATGCTCGACAACGTCGTCGAAATGAACGGCCTGCCGCTGCCCGGCCAGCGCGATGAGATCCTGCGCAAGCGACGTCATGGGATGGGTTATTTCGGCGCGGGTTCCGCCATGGCCATGCTGCGGATACGCTACGGCTCGCCGGCCTCGCTGGCTTTCATCGAACAGGTCACTAAGGAACTGGCCATGGTCGGCTGGCAGGCGGCGCTGGACCTGGCCCGCGAGAAAGGACCGGCACCGATCATGAACGAGCTGTTCGAGGTGACCAAGGAAATGCTGGCGCAGCGACCGGAGATGGCCAAAGACGGCCATAAAGCCGGGGACAAGCTCAAAGGGTCCGTCCTGCATGCCCGGTACTCGCGCTACATGCAGCGCATCGCCTCGGAAGATCCCGATCTGGCGGCACAGCTGGCCGAGGTCGGCGCCCGCTTCACGCATCACAGCAGCATCGCGCCTACGGGCACCATCTCGCTGACCTTCGGCAACAACGCCAGCAACGGCATCGAACCGAGCTTCTCCCACCGCTACCTGCGCAACATCATCGTGCACGGCAAGAAGAGCAAGCAGCAGAGCGAGGTGCTTTCCTACGAGTTTCTCGCCTATAAAACCCTCATCGACCCCACGGCGGACGCTGACAAGCCGCTGTCCGAGGCTGTCGATGCCCCAGCCGGCAGGCTGCCCGGCTACTTCGTCACGGCGGATTCGGTCACGCCCAGGGAGCACGTGGACGTGCAGGCCGCCTCCCAGAAATGGGTGGATTCCTCCATCAGCAAGACGATCAACGTTCCCACCCAGATCTCCTTCAAGGATTTCCAGGACATCTATCTCTACGCCGTGCACAAGGGCCTGAAGGGATGCACCACCTTCCGCTTCAACCCGGAGGCGCACCAGGGCGTACTGGTACGCGAGGGGGACCTCAAGAACACGATTTACCGTTTCACGCTCGACGACGGCTCGGTGATGGAGTTCAAGGGTGACGAGAAGGTGATGTACGAAGGCGAGGAACATACCGCCGCCAATCTCTACGATGCACTCAAGGAAGGCTACTTCGGAAAATACTGATGAAAGACAACAGCGTGAAGTCCATAGAGAGAAACATCGTCGGTTTCGAAGTCGTCAAGCCGGCCGAGCTGAATAACGCCGCACCGCTCATCGACGACAATCCGCTTTGCAAACGGATCGACAGCCGGCCGCCGGGCGAGATGGAAAGTGTCTGCGAGAAAGTCGAGTACTACACCTTTCGCGGACGGCAGACGGTGTACCTGGTTACGGGCTTCATGCCCGTGGACGGCGTGGTCAACGGCAGGCCCTGCGTGATCGAACGGCCGCTGGAATTCTTTCTGCCGGCGAGCCAGAACACCGAGGATCAGCAGTGGATCACCGCCACGATGCGCTCGCTGAGTCTTGCCGCCCGTGCCGGCTTTGCCGCCAAGATCCTGCAGGACCTGCGCAAGGTCGCCTGGGACAAGGGCTTGGTCCGCTGCGGCCATGTCGACTACGAAACACCGGACGGCAAGAAGAAGCGCGTCCCGAAAAACCACGACTCGGAAGTCGCGACGATCGCCTGGGCGCTGCAACAGCAACTCTACCGTCGCGGTTTCCTCGATGCCGAAGGCAATCAGCGGCCGGTCGAAACATTGATCGCCAACTACCAGGCCCGGCTTGAACAATCGAAGGCCCAGGCGCCGGACGCTTCGGCGGACAGCGAAGCCCCGCCGGAACGCATGCCGGTCGCCAAGCAATGCCCGCAATGCCGAAACTTCACCCTGGTCATGCAGGCAGGATGCGAAACCTGCACGACTTGTGAATATACCCGCTGTGCCTGATATAAAATCAGAAAAAGGGGCGCCACTTTGAAAGCAATAAGCCCTGGACAATCCGGAGGGACCAACGTTTGCCGGTTCAGGAACAGCAATCGGCCGAACCACAGGAGGAACAACCGGCACTAGGCGCCGGCAAAATGTTCCTGCTCGCCATCGCCGCTGGTGCATTCGGCGGCGTGGGTTCGATCGCCTTTCGCATGGCAATCGGATTCATCCACAACGTCTTCTTCTACGGCGAACTCAGCCTCCATTTCGACCCCAACGCCAACATCGCGCTCACCCATTGGGGGCCATGGGTCATCGTCGTGCCGGTGATTGGCGCAATCCTCGTCACGTGGATTACCGCCACCTTCGCCCCCGAGGCGCGCGGCCATGGCGTGCCGGAGGTCATGAACGCCATTCACTACGGCCGCGGCATCATCCGTCCCGTGATCGTCATCGCCAAGGCATTCGCCTCGGCGGTCTCCATCGGCACGGGCGGCTCGGTCGGGCGCGAAGGGCCCATCATCCAGATCGGTTCGGCGTTCGGATCGACGCTGGGGCAAATCGTCAAAATGCCGGCCCGCCAGCGGGTGGTGCTGGTCAGCGCCGGTGCCGCCGCCGGCATCGCCGCCACCTTCAATGCCCCGGTGGGCGGGCTCGCCTTCGCCTTTGAGCTGATGCTGGTCTCGATAAGCGCAAGTACGGTCGCCCAGGTCGCGATCGCCACCGTCACCGCCACTTACATCGGCCGCCTCTACTACGGCCTCGCCCCGTCATTCAACATCCCCAAGCTTGCCGCGTTTGCCACCCACGATGTCGGCCTGCTTGCCATCCTGTTGTCGCTGATTCTGGGCCTGCTGATGGGGCTCGGCGCCGCCCTGTTCATCTCCACCATCTACTGGTTCGAGGACCGTTTCCAGGAACGTTTCGCCAACCACTACCTGCGCCACGGTGCCGGCATGCTGGCCCTTGGGCTCACGCTGTACATGTTCATGCGCACGACCGGCGAATACTACGTCGGGGGCGTGGGCTATGGCACGATCGTCGACATCCTAAAGAACACGCTGACCAATCCCTGGCTGCTGGTGGCGCTCTTTATCGGTAAGCTTGTCGCCACCGGCCTGACGCTCGGATCCGGCGCGTCCGGTGGCGTGTTCTCACCGGCATTGTTCCTCGGCGCCGCCGGCGGTGCCCTGTTCGGTCACGCCGCCGTGCTGATCTTTCCGCACCAGGGGCTCGACCCGGTCATGTTCGCCGTCGCCGGCATGGCCGCCATGCTGAGCGGTGCGACCGGTGCCGTGATCACGGCCATCGCAATGCTGATCGAACAGACCCGGGACTATGCCGCCATCCTGCCGATCATCGCCTCGGCGGCACTGGCCTATGTCCTGCGCGTCCATCTCGTTCCGGAAAGCATCTACACCCTTAAGCTTATCCGCCGCGGCCTGGGCGTGCCGCAGGGGTTGGAAGCCGCAATCTCCTCCAGCCGCCGGGCGCATACCATCATGACCCGCGACATCGCGATTATCGACTTTGCCGACATCAAGACCTGGCAGGCCGAACACAAGCCCGGCGAGGGTGCCCGCTACACCGTGGTGACACGCAACGGCGCCGTCCACGGCATCGCCAGGGAAGAATTGGGGTACCTGCTGCCGGATGCGCCGCCCGAGGCGATTGTCGACACCGGCGTGTTTCTGGTGGCGTCCGACACGCCCTGGGCAGTCCTGTTGCGTGGCATGAAAGCCAAGGGCACCCATCGTGCAATCGTATTATGGCGACGGCGGAGCACCGACCCAAAGCACGTCGCCGGGGTCATCACCAGCAGAGAAATTCACGAGGCGGCGACCGCCAGCGCGGAATTGATCGCGTAGGCCGGCGGTGAGCGCAGCGAACCCCGGCACCAAACGCACGCTATTGCATGAACCAGCCATGGCTGACGACCAGTGACTGGCCGGTCAGAGCATTGCTGGGGAAGGCGGCGAAAAAGACGGCGGTCTCGGCAACATCCTGCACCGTGGTGAATTCACCGTCGACGGTTTCCTTGAGCATGACGTTTTTGATGACTTCTTCCTCGGAGATCCCAAGATCCTGGGCCTGTTCCGGGATCTGCTTGTCGACCAGTGGCGTGCGGACGAATCCCGGACAGATGACGTTAGCGCGCACGCCGTGCTTGGCGCCTTCCTTCGCAACCACCTTGGCAAGCCCGATAAGACCGTGTTTTGCCGTCACGTACGGCGCCTTCAGCAACGAAGCCTCCTTGGAGTGCACCGAACCCATGTAGATGACGCTGCCGCCGTTGCCGGAGGCGTACATGTGCGGCAGACAGGCGCGGGTGGTCAGAAAGGCACCATCGAGATGGATGGCGAGCATCTTCTTCCAGGCGTCGAAGGGAAATTCCTCCAGCGGGTGCACGATCTGGATCCCGGCATTGCTGACCAGGACATCCACGCCGCCCCAGTTGGCCACCACTTCGGCAACGCCGCCTGCAACCGCCGCCTCCTTTGTCACGTCCATGGTGACACTCATGGCCTGCCTGCCCGCCTTGCGCAGTTCCGCGGCAACCTTCTCCGCCGCGTCCTTGTTCAAATCGGCGATAGCCACCCTGGCGCCCTCCTTCGCGTAGGTCGACGCAATCTCCTTGCCGATGCCGCTTGCGGCCCCGGTCACGATGGCCACCTTGTCTTTAAGTCTCATGGCACTGCTCCTTTCATTCGGCTAGATAGTCGTGAACGACGGTCCCGAGGCCAAGCGTCAGGTCGGTCATGATATGGACCCCCGAGATCACTTCCAGC
>CAYVOU010000046.1:0-3074 GCA_964453295.1 uncultured Gammaproteobacteria bacterium | reverse complement strand
CACGGGTAACGACGCCACCGGCGCCAGCGCATGATGAAACAATTGCAGTGACGCCGGCCCGCCCCAGACGCCCTTGACCGTCACGTCCTCGCAGTAGTAGCAGACCAGTTCGCAGACCCGCGCGCTACCGTCCACGTGCGGAATAATCTTGAGCAGGAAATTGGGCGCCAGCAGGCTCTGCATGGTCTTCTCCCTGTCCAGCTCGTAGTGCTTGTAGCCCATGGTCGCGATAGCGATCGTGACCGGGCCGTAATCCAGCTTGCCGACCAGCGTATCTTTTTCGACCGTCAGGCTGGGCGCCGCGAGTTTCTTCGGAAAGCCCCAAAGTTCGCGACCGCCGGCGATCGGCGGATGGTCATTGAGATACATTGCGTGCACGTAGCCCCCGGTCTTGCCGTCGTAACGGACTGGAATCACCTGCCCGGACTCGGTATAGCAGCCAAAGCCGGTGGAATCCGGCATGCGAATGAATTCGTATTTCACGATCGGGTCCGCGACTTCCAGGGGCTCGGGCACGACGGCCGCGAGCGCCTTTGGATCGGTCCGGTAGGTAATGACAAAGAATTCACGATTCACGAACCGGTACGGTCCCAGCGGATACGCCGGGCTGCTGTAGGGCATGGCAAAGGCTTTTTTCCTGATTTCCTTCTTGCTGATCACGCTGAAATCTCCTTCGCGGCGCCGGGGACCGACCCTGTGCCGCCACTGCATAAATCGTAAACCCGGACACCGTCGCCAAAATTCTGGCCGCGCAGCCATTCCGGATGGGCGATGGTCCGCCGCATGTCGTTGAGACCCAGGTCCCACAAATCACGGACCGTCGAGCGGGAAAACTCGTAATCCTTGGCATGCATGGCGTGGCTGGGTCGCCGGTTGATGAGATGGACGATGTCGATGTGCCGGTCGCAGCACATGTCGCCGAGCAGTTTCACGTCCTCGTCCGAACGCAGGGACTCCGGCAGCTTTTCCAGCAGGCGGTGCACGGCGCGGCGCAGGCTGCGCAGTTCGCGCACCCGGGTGGTGTTGAAGCGCGTCTTGCTCGAATAAATAATGTCCTTGTGGCGTTCCATCACTTCTTCGAGGTTGCCCGGGAGGTCGCCGCGCGCGTTGAACAGGTCCACCTGGAAGATCAGAGCGCAAACCTGCGGCGAATCATCCAACACGTACCAAAGCGGCGTATTGGAAACGATGCCGCCGTCCCAGTAGAACTCATCATCGATCTGCACTGGTGCGAAGGCCGGCGGCAGGGCGCCGGACGCCATTACGTGCTCGACCTGGATCCGCGTGTTGCGGTTGTCGAAGTATTCCGAGTTGCCGCTGCGCACGTTCGCGGCCCCGACGCTGAAGCGCACCTCGGGCGTATTGATCAATTCGAAGTCGATCAGCTTTTCCAGCGTATCTTTGAGCGGCGAGGTGTCATACACGCTAAGGCTCCAGTCGCTGCCGTGCGGCGCGAGCAGCGCCGGCGGCAGCCTGGGCACGAAAAATCCCGGCACGCCGAAACTCGCGGACATGGCGGCGCTCGCCCGTTTGACCGTGCGGTGGACCGGTTCGAATACGCTCGGAGGAAACCAGGCGGCGCCTGAAGAGACGAGCTCCCAGAATTCCCGCAGACGCTCGATGCGCCGTTCAGGTGGATTGCCGGCAATCAGGGCGCCGTTGATGGCGCCGATCGAGACGCCGGTTACCCAGTCCGGCGTGTATCCGGCTTCGGTCAAGCCTTCGAACACACCTGCCTGGTACGCGCCCAGCGCGCCGCCACCCTGCAGCACCAGGATCGTGCAATCGTATGGCCCGCCGGATGCTCCGGTTCCCGGAGCCGCACGGTTCCCAAGGCCGGTTGTGGGACGTTGTACCTTTTTTGTCCCGATAGGAGGTAAGTCCATCTTCATCGGTAAGCTCCTTTGCGCTTGCAATGAACCGCTTTCTTCTTGCGACACCTAATAACACCGGCCGTTCATTTCTGATTCGCGCGCCATCAACATGAGTCGACACAATGGATGACGAAGTTTTACATCTGAATGACCGTGGACTGCTAACGCGAAATTCTCCAGAATTTGTTGCCGGGTTGTTGCCCTCCGTCCGATTGCCCGCCGGTGCGCCGGGCCGCTCCTGGAAACGCCAACACGACGCACAAGGGAACGTTATGGAGCGCACGTTCACCGATCCCGTCGCCGCCGCCGATCACGCGATGCGCTTTTGGATCGGCACCGAACCAGGTGTCATTCGCATTGGATCGGATGCCCATAAGGAACCGTACTGCCGCATGCTCCTTGAGACGCATAGTCGACATAAGCTGGGCGCATTCCATGCGCCCGCTCGCGATGACGAAGCCCTGCGGCGACTGACGTTACTTCCGAGTGTTCTTCGTCAACTGGGCCGCCTGGTACCGGCGCAACCTGCCGTGGTGGCGCAAGTCGCAGTTCGCGGCCGACGTTGCCGCGGTCTTTACATTTCTCATCTGGGAAAGAATTGGAAATTGCGCCTGGCCTCGACGACAACGGCGAAGCACGGGATGCAAACTTCGCGGTCACGGTCAGCACAGACATCGATCCGGCCGGACTCATCGAGCTGTGCCTGGCGGAAAATTTACGGCGCATGCAGGGCCACGATCCTCGCCTGCTGCGTCCGAGCAGCGCTCCGCGACTGCAGCGTTCGTCGCGAACCCGCTGCCCGGCCGCAAGCGGGAGCGGGCCGCACACGGTCACTTCCCGGAGAACGCACGGCGATGAATGGACGACCGGACGCAACGGCCTGCGCCTGGTCGGTATCAGCCGACGGCGGTGGCAGCATAGGCGCCGCTCCCCCGCTTCCGCCGGCTAGGAACGTCGGCGCGTATTCCCGACGCCCAGCGACTTCAGGCGACGGTATAGCGTACGTTCGCTCAGTCCGAGCTGGGCGGCCAATTCCCGGCGCGAGCCGCGGAAGCTTGCCGCCAGTTGCGCCAGCTCGGCGTCTGCGTGACGCAGGCCGTCCGGCGGACGCGGCAACGGCGCCGCCTGCAGGACCGCCGCCGGCAGATGCTCGGGTCGGATGACGCGATCGTCGGCGAAGACGCAGGCGCGATCGATCAC
>CAYVOU010000045.1:3895-8243 GCA_964453295.1 uncultured Gammaproteobacteria bacterium | reverse complement strand
CAGCGCCAGGCCGGCGCGGACGGCGTCGCCGTGCTCGCCGGCCATCTGGATGGCGTCGGCATAACCGAGAAAATCGGGCGCGTGCAGCATCACCGCGTGCAGCGCGTGACTTTCTATCCATTCGCCGCAGTAAAGCAGCCGGCGCAACGCCCGCAGCGAACCGTCGACGGTGACGCCGAGCGCCTGTTCCATCGCGTGTACGGCGCTCATCTGATAGGCGACCGGGCAGATCCCGCAGATGCGGGCGGTGATGTCCGGCGCTTCATCGAAGCCGCGGCCGCGTAGCAGCCCCTCGAACAGGCGCGGCGGTTCGAAGATGCTGAGCTGCGCCGAGGTCACTTCGCCGTCGCGGATATGGAGGTCGAGCGCGCCTTCGCCTTCGACGCGGGCAATGTAATCGACGCGGATCCGCTTAGTCGTCATGGTCTTCAGCCTCCTTCACGAAAGGGAGGGCGGCCGCGTTGTAGGTGCGGAAGACGCGCCGCAACTGACGGGGCGTGGCCCCGAGCGCGGTCCACTCGCGAGCCATCGCCGACGTATTGGGCTGTTCCATCGGGCCGAAGCAGCCATAACAGCCGCGATGGCAGGCGGGACAAATCCCGCCGCAGCCGGCATGCGTGACCGGTCCCAGGCAGGGTGTGCCGTGGGCCACCATGACGCAGACGTTGCCGCGGAGTTTGCAGTCGATGCATTCGCTGTGGGCGGCAATCGCGGGCTTGCGGCCCGCCAGATAGGCGGAGATGACCTCGATCAGCTGCGACTTGTCGATAGGGCAGCCGTGCAGCTCGTAGTCCACCTGCACGTGCTCGCTGATCGGCGTGGAGGTTTCCAGGGTGCTGATGTACTGGGGCGAGGCATAGACGGCGGCAACGAAGTCCTTTACGTCAGCGAAGTTTCTCAGCGCCTGGATCCCGCCGGCCGTGGCGCAGGCGCCTATGGTGACCAGAAAGCCCGACTGCCGCCGGATCTTGTGGATGCGCTCGGCGTCATGCGGCGTGGTGATGGAGCCCTCCACCAGCGAGAGGTCATAGGGGCCTTTCGCCATGGTCTTCGATGCCTCCGGAAAGTAGGCGATTTCCACCGCCCCGGCGAGCGTCAAAAGCTCCTCTTCGCAGTCCAGCAGCGAAAGCTGGCAGCCGTCGCAGGAAGCGAACTTCCATACCGCCAGGCGCGGGCGTTTCGGTCTGGTCATTTCAGATCTCCCTGACGGCGAGTATGCCGGCAATGCGGTCATAGCGCATGACCGGTCCGTCCTTGCAGATGAAGTCCGGGCCGAACTGGCAATGCCCGCAGAGGCCCACGGCGCATTTCATGTTGCGTTCCATGGATACGTAGATGCGCCCGGCGGCGACGCCGGCGTCGAGCAGGGCGTTGGCGGTGAACCGCATCATCACCTCGGGCCCGCAGACCATGGCCAGGGTGCTCTGCGGATCGAAGTTGAGCCTGGGGATCAAAAGCGGCACGACGCCGACGTGTCCGTACCAGTCGCTGCCGGCATGATCGACCGTCACTTCGATTTCGACATCGAAGCGGCGGCGCCAGCGTTCCACCTCGCTGCGGTAGAGCAGTTCGGCGGGACTGCGGGTGCCATAGAGCAGGACGACCCGGCCGTAGCGGGCGCGGTTGGCCAGCACGTGGTAAATCGCCGGCCGCAGCGGCGCCAATCCCAGCCCGCCTGCGACGATCACGACGTCGCAGCCGTTGGCGTCTTCCACCGGCCAGCTGGTGCCGAAGGGTCCGCGCAATCCCAGCATCGCGCCCGCCTTCAGCGAGGCAATGGCGCTGCTGACGGCACCCACCTGACGCACGGTATGAACGTAGCAATCACCCGTTGCCGCGGGGTCGCCGCTGACGCTGATAGCCGCCTCGCCCACGCCGAACACGTAGAGCATGTTGAACTGGCCGGGGAGAAATGCCGGCGGCGTCCCGTCGGCAAGCGCAATTTCCAGGGTCATGACGTCCCGCAGCTCACGCCGCACCTTCTGCACACGGCATAGCCGGGGCACGAACGGATCCGCGCCCTCCGGTGTATTCATTTCGCGGGTTTGCCGTAGATGTCGAGAATTTGCAGGCGGGTGGCCTGCAACCTCTGCAGCAGGACGGGCAGGAACCGCTTCATCATCTCGTAACCGATGTGATGGTTGTCTTCGCACTTGTTACGCAGGCAGGCCGCATCCATGCCGACGACCCGGGTGAGTTCCGTCGCGCGGGCGTCGAACATCCATCGGTAAGGCGGCACCAGCCATGAGGCGCCCACGATCTCGCCTTCGCCCAGCGTCGAGAACACCATCGCCGGCTGCCCCGGCGGCAGGATCTCCAACGCGACCCGGCCGTGGCGGATCAGGTAAAACTCGTTGGCGGGCTCGCCTTCGTGAAACAGATATTGTCCGGCCTCGAAGCGCAGGTTGCGACCGCAGCCCGCGACCAGCTGGACGATTTCCGGCTCGAGGCCGGCGAAGAACGGATGTTGCATCAGGATGCGGTCCAGGCCTTCAACTTCCACGGGTGTCCTCCGTCGCCTTACCGGTGGCGCGTATGGCCGCCGCCTCGGCAGTAATGTCGATCCCGACCGGGCACCAGGTGATGCAGCGGCCGCAACCGACGCAGCCCGAAGTGCCGAACTGGTCGATCCAGTTCGCGAGCTTGTGAGTCATCCATTGGCGGTAGCGCGATCGCGTCTGTGTGCGCACGCTGCCGCCGTGGATGTAGGAAAAGTCGAGCGTGAAGCAGGAATCCCACCGTTTTATCCGTTCGGCGGTCGTGCCGGTGAGATCGGTGTGGTCTTCGACCGTGGTGCAGAAGCATGTCGGGCAGACCATGGTGCAATTGGCGCAGCTCAGGCAGCGTGCCGCCACATCGTCCCAGCGCGGGTGGTTCAGGTTGTTCTGCAACAGGGCCTTGATCCCGTCCGTCTCCAGGCTGCGACCCATGCTGCCGGCGGTTTTGGCCACCACGGCGTCGGCGGCGGAGACGTCGTCCGCCGAGGCCGGGCGACAGGGCAGTTCTGACAGGATTTCGTTGCCGGCGTCGCTGCCGGCTTCGATCAGGAAATCGTGGCGCGTTCCGTCAAGCAGCTCGGTCAGGGCAAGATCGTAGCCGGCGGTGGCCTTGGGCCCGGTCTGCATCGATACGCAAAAGCAGGTGCCGCCCGCTTCGCCGCAGTTGACGGCGACGATGAAGCTGTTTTGCCGTCGTTGACGATACGCGGTGTCAGGGTAGGGTCCGTCGACGAACACCCGGTCCTGGATGCCGATGGCGTGGATCTCGCAGGCGCGCACGCCCAGGAAGGCGAATTTGCGGGTGTCCGGTGCCGGCGTCGAAACGGTGAATTCGTCGCCGCTGCGCTGCGCCTGCCACAATTTTTCAATAGGAGGATGCAGGAAGCGCTTCCATGATTGCGGGCCCACTGCGTAGCCGAACAGGGCGTCGTCCTCACGCCGCTCCACGCGGTACCGGCCCGCTTCCTGCCGGTCGGTCCAGCCTGCGGGCAGCTGGTCGAGACGGTCAATCCTGTCGTACACGATAGCGCCATCGCGCAGCGTCGGTCCCAGCACCTCGTACCCCCGCGCCGCAAGCCCGTCAATCAACGCCTGCAGGCCGTCGCGCTTGAGAATGAATTTGGCACTTGCGGGGGAACTGGCGTCTGTCATTCCGGACTCCTGCCGACATTAAGTCTCCAGACCAATTGGCGCCGCCTCGACTGTTCCGCCCGGCGCGCCTGCCCGAAAACAAAGTATGGATCGTCTCCTCGGGTAATGAAAGCGGACCGTGGTCGGATCCCGCGGTTTGGCGGCATCGCGGAAACATATTGAAACGGCTTCCAAACCGCTATGATCAGGATCAACCGATCTCGACCTTCCCAAACCATTTTTTGTATTCATGGTCAATGGTCATGAATGGGCGTCCTTTCCCTGTCGGCGCCATCATTCCCCCGCATTGAACGAGATCGACCTGCCATGACACGCGGGCGCCCCGGTCGGGCGTGTTACGGATTCATGACAGGATTTACCTGGAGCGACGCAATGAAACACGAACTGAAGGATGCGCATCATTATCCCGAGGTCGGGGTGCCGCTGTTCTGGCCCTTTGGCCTGGCACTTGGATTCGAGGAGGCAACTGTCGATGCCGCGGCACGGAACTTGAAGTTCATCGAGGAGATCGAGAAAACGCAGGTTGAACGAGAGCCTCCGAAATGGGCGACCGCCAACCGCGTGATGTTCGAGTTGCACACACTGAGCCTGCGCGATTTTTCGCGCGCATCGGACGGGGTCCCGGTGCTGGTGTTGCCGCCTTACGCCGGCCACACCTCGACCATCGCCCGCGACGGCGAGGCCGCCCTGACCGCGGT
>CAYVOU010000045.1:0-3885 GCA_964453295.1 uncultured Gammaproteobacteria bacterium | reverse complement strand
TGAGGGACAGAGCCTGATTGCCACCCTGCTGGACCATGGTTGCCGCCATGCCGCGGTCATCGACTGGCGCAGTGCGACGCCGGCAATGCGTTACTACGACGTCGACAATTATCTTGCCGAAATCAACGTCTGCGTTGATGCCCTCGGCGGCAGAGTTCGGTTGATCGGATTGTGCCAGGGTGGCTGGTGCGCGGCGATGTACGCATCGCGTTTTCCCGGCAAGGTCGACCGCCTGGTCGTGGCGGGATCACCTATCGATACGGACGCAGGTGATGGGGCGATCCGTGAGGCCGCACACGAGCTGCCGATGCGTTTCTACGAAGACCTCGTGCGTGCGGGCGACGGCTTGCTGAAAGGGGCATTCATGCTGGAGGGATTCAAGGCCATGCATCCCGTCCAGCAATATGTCGAAAAGTTCGTCGATCTCTACGAACACGTCGACGATCCGAGCTACGTTGGTCGCTTCGAACAGTTCGAGCGCTGGTACGAATGCACCATCAACCTGCCGGGCGCCTGGTATCTTCAGGTGGTGCAGCAGCTCTTCAAGGAGAACCGCTTTGCCAAGGGCCGGTTCGTCGGCTTGGGGCGGACGCTTTCTCTCGGGGATATCACTTGCCCCGTGTACCTGCTGGCCGGGGCGAACGATGACATCACTCCACCGGCGCAGGTGTTCGGCGCCGTACCGCTGCTCGGTTGCGGCGCGGCGCGGATCCGCCAGGCCACGGCCCAGGGCGGCCACATCGGCTTGTTCATGGGGCGCAAGGTGCTCCAGTCCGCCTGGGTGGAGATTGCGGGCTGGCTTGCGGCCAAATGATTGAATGCGCCCGGCCGGTCGTATCGGGCGAGGGCGCGCGGGGATATCCGGAAAGACAATGAGGCATGTATGAACGTACCTTCCACGGGTTTGTTGCTTATGATTGGACTGCTGTCGGGGATTGCATCCGGATTCTTCGGCATTGGCGGCGGTGTTCTCATCGTGCCGGCCTTGATCTACCTCGCAGGCTTTTCCCAGCACATGGCGACGGGGACCAGCCTGGCAAGCCTGCTGCCGCCGGTGGCGCTGGCCGCGGTGCTGGAGTACTACCGCCACGGAAACGTCGATGTCCGGGTGGCGGTGATCGTCGCTGCTACGCTTTTCGTCGGCGGCGGTATCGGTGCTTTGCTGGCGAACAGGCTTTCCGGGCCTGAGCTGCGGCTGGCCTTCGGCTTCTTCATCGTCGGCCTGGGCGTCTACCTCATCTACGGCGCGATGAAGCGGTTGTCGTGGATTTGAGACGAATTCCCGGCACCGCGTGACCGACGCTGTGCCGCCAGCGGCTTTATGGCAAGATTGCGGACGCCGCCTGCGAGTGGCGACTGGCAGGTCAACGACAAGGGCCGGATATGAAATGGTGGCTGTCGGCAGTAGCGGTCGTCGCGGTCGTTTTCGGTTTTCCGGGAACCCGGCACGCGATGACCGAACTCGGTGAGCGGCTCGCTTATCGGTACGGGCTGGGTCAGGCACACGTCTGGACGCAGCACGGCAACAATCTCCGTAATGGCCTCAACGACGCAGAGCGCCGGCTTACCGCGAAGGCGTTGAAATCAAAAAAGCTGCGGTTTTCACTGCTGTTCAGCCGTGAGGTCGACGACAATATCTACGCCCAGCCGTTGTACCTCCGCAATGTGCCAATCCCCGGCCAGGGGCTGCACAACGTAGTCTTCGTTGCAACGACCAGCAACGTCGTCTATGCCTTCGACGCCGACGATCCCAAGGCGACCGCGCCGCTCTGGCAGGTCAATCTGAATTTCCGCGGCGAGATGCCGGTGCAGAATAGCGATGTCGGGGTGGGAACCTTTCCGGGTCCCTATGGCGACATGCTCGGCAATATCGGCATCATCGGTACGCCCGTGATCGACGTGAAGCGCCGGGTGCTTTACGTGGTGACACGAAGCCGTCCGACCGCGCACAGTTTGCCGGTGACTTACCGGCTGTTCGCGCTGGACATACGTAGCGGGGCGGTCCTGCCGGGCTGGCCCGTGGCGATCCACGCGTCCGTGCGCAACGCCCGGGGCGAAGCAGTGAAGTTCCGCCCGGAACAGCAGAACCAGCGCGCGGCGCTGGCGCTGGTCCGATTCAGGCCGGATGCCGCCGCAGATGAAAAGCCACAGACACCGGTGCATGCCGCGGTGTTCGTCGCTTTCGGCAGCTATGCCGATAACGTGCCTTATCACGGTTGGCTGATCGGCTACGACGCGGTGACCGGCAAACAGGTCGGCGCCTTCAACACCACGCCCAACATCGACGAACGCGCGACCTCGGGCGGAACCTGGGGTGGCGGCAGCATCTGGCAGGGCGGCCAAGGGCCGGCGGTGGACCAGGAAGGCAACCTTTACGTCGTCACCGGCAACGGCGCATTCGATCCGGACCAGTCCAATTTCGGCATGAGCATACTCAAGCTGCACCTGAACCGTGCCCAGGCGCGCCTGGTGGTCGTGGACTTCTTCGCGCCTTATAACTGGTTCAAGCTGAACGTCAACGACGTCGACCTGGGCTCCGCCGGACCGATGCTGCTGCCGGAACACGGGCTCGTCCTGGGCGGCGGCAAGGAAGGGTGGATATACGCCGTGGATAAGTCCGACATGGGCCATCTCGAACCCACACTGCACGCAACCGACAAGGGCTTCCTTGCGTCGAGCCGCTCGTCGATGGGGCCTGGGCAGATCCTTGGGTCACCGGTGAGCTGGACGAATCGCCGCGACGGGTTGCTGGTCTACGTCTGGGGCGCCAATGACGTACTCCGGGCTTTTCGCAGGGAAGGCAAGCGCTTCGTCGCCTATGCCGCGAGCGAAGACTACGACGAACCCGACAAGTCCGCCTGTACGCCGGAAGAGGACGAGGATGCACCGATGTTCGAACCAGGCGCCATGCTGAGCGTCTCCGCCGACGGCGACAAACCCGGGACCGGCGTCATATGGGCTTCCCTGCCGGTACCGAAACGGTCCGGCCAGGAGATTTCCATTCCCGGTCGGCTAATCGCATTCGATGCGACGCCGATCGACGGCAAGTTGCCGGTGTTGTGGCGCAGCGATCGGGTTGAGCCGGCGGCGGACGGCCGTTGTCCGGCGGTCGCGACCTTGCCCGCCTGGCGCTTCGCCAAGTTCGGCTATCCGACCGTGGTCAACGGCAAGGTTTATCTCGCAACATTCTCCAACCGCTTGTTGGTGTTCGGTCTGGAAAAGCGCGAAAGCCGCTGACCGCCGTTGGACCTGCGGGCGCTACCCTCTTAAGGTTTCAATGCGGTCGCTTGCGGCGTATATTCAAGTGGCGCCGTGCGCTTCCTAAACGGCGACAACATCAAAAACACGCAGGTAAAGCAGGAAGGAGGTATGTCGTGGCTACTGTGAAGATGTCCATACCGTTGCCGGTCTCGGTCGACATGGCCTGGCAGATGATTGGCGGGTTCAACACCCTGAAGGATTGGCACCCCGCCATCGAAACAAGTGAACTGGAGGACGGCGGGCGCATCCGGCGCCTGGCGCTGGTCGGCGGCGGCAGTATCGTTGAGCGGCTGGAAACCTTTAACGACAACGAACACACTTACACGTACACCATCGAGCAGGGCCCGCTGCCGGTGGCGAATTACAAGTCGACCATCAGAGTGTTCCAGGAACCGGGCAAGCCCGGATGCGTCGTTGAATGGTCGAGTGACTTCTCGGCGGCGGGCGCGCCGGAAAATGAGGCTGTCAAGGTTATCCAGGGTATCTACCAGGCGGGCTTCGATAATCTGAAAACGCTCTTCGGCGGCTGAGCCGTCGACCGTTACACGGCGCCGGCAATGTCCACGTTGCCGGCGCCGATGGTTCCCTCTCGTCACCGCCAGGACCGCTTGCGTTCGGTCGCGG
>CAYVOU010000044.1:3371-8250 GCA_964453295.1 uncultured Gammaproteobacteria bacterium | reverse complement strand
CTGGTCGCGCGAGCGCTTCACCATGGACGAGGGATTATCCAAGGCCGTCACCGAAGTGTTCGTGCGGTTGCACGAGGAAGGCCTGATCTACCGGGGCAAGCGGCTGGTCAACTGGGACCCGGTACTGCATACCGCCATCTCCGATCTGGAAGTGGTCTCACAGGAGGAGAACGGGCACCTCTGGCACATCCGCTATCCCTATGCCGAGGGCGACGGCTTTGTGGTGGTCGCGACCACGCGGCCGGAGACCATGCTGGGCGACGCCGCCGTCGCCGTCCATCCCGACGACGCGCGCTACACGCACCTGATCGGAAAGCAGCTCGTGCTGCCGCTGACCGGCCGCACCATCCCGGTGATCGCCGATGAATACGTCGATCCGGAATTCGGTTCGGGCTGCGTCAAGATTACGCCCACGACTTTAACGACTACGCCGTCGGTCAGCGCCACGACCTGCCATTGATAAACATCTTCACCATCGACGCGGCGATCAACGAGGAGGCACCGGCCGCTTACCGCGGTATGGATCGCTACGCGGCACGCAAGCGGGTCCTGGCGGATCTTGAAGATCAGGGCCTGATCGAAAAAATCGATGCCCACAAGCTGATGGTTCCGCGCGGCGACCGCTCGCACGCGGTCGTGGAACCTTATCTCACCGATCAGTGGTACGTGAAGATCGAACCGCTCGCCACCGAAGCGATCCGCGCCGTCGAGACGGGCCGCATCCGATTCGTGCCGGAGAACTGGGCGAAGACCTATTACGAATGGATGCGCAACATCCAGGACTGGTGCATCAGCCGGCAGCTGTGGTGGGGACACCGCATCCCGGCCTGGTACGACGCGCAGGGCAATTTCTACGTAGGCCGCAGCGAGGACGAAGTCCGCCTCAAGCACAAGCTGGCAGAGGATGTTGCGCTCAGCCAGGACGAGGACGTGCTCGACACCTGGTTCTCCTCCGCACTCTGGCCGTTCTCGACTTTGGGCTGGCCGGATCAGACTGCGGAACTGAAGACTTTCTATCCCACCAGCGTGCTGGTCACGGGCTTCGACATCATTTTCTTCTGGGTGGCGCGCATGATCATGATGGGTCTCAAGTTCATGGGCGACGTGCCGTTCCGCGAAGTCTACATCCACGGCCTGGTGCGCGATGCGGACGGCCAGAAGATGTCCAAGTCCAAGGGCAACATACTCGACCCGCTGGATCTTATCGACGGCATCGACCTGGAATCACTGGTACGCAAGCGCACGACCGGCCTCATGCGGCCGCAGGATGCACCCAAGATCGAAACGGCGACGCGTCGCGATTTTTCCGACGGCATCGCCGGCTACGGTACCGACGCACTGCGCTTCACCTTCGCGGCGCTGGCCACACAGGGGCGTGACATCCGCTTCGACGTTAAACGCATTGAGGGCTACCGCAATTTCTGCAACAAGCTCTGGAACGCATCCCGCTACGTGATGATGAGCGTCGAGGAACACGCCACCGACCTGACCCGGCCCGACCGCGACATTGGGGTGGCCGAACGCTGGATCGATTCGCGCCTGCAACGCACCGTCCTCACGGTCACCGAACAATTCGAACTCTACCGGTTCGACCTCGCCGCGCAGGCGATCTATGAATTCGTTTGGAACGATTTCTGCGACTGGTATCTCGAACTTTCCAAGCCCGTGCTGAACGATCCAGCCGCCAGCGACGCCGCCAAGCGCGGCACGCGCCGCACGCTGATCGACGTGCTGGAAACCCTGCTTCGACTGGCCCACCCGATCATGCCCTTCATCACTGAGGAGATCTGGCAGCGGGTGGCACAGCTTGCCGCCGTCGACGGCGATACGCTGATGCTGCAAGCCTATCCCGCCGTCGATCAAACGCGCGTCGATACGGAGGCGGAACGCGAGATTGACTGGCTCAAGCATTTCATCCTCGGCGTGCGCCGTATCCGCGCCGAATACAATATCGCGCCCGGCAAACCGCTGGCCGTTCAGGTGCAGGGCGGCACGGACAGCGAGCGTGCATGGCTGGAACGCAACCGGCGCGACATCGTCCTGCTCACCCGCGCCGAAAGCATTACCGCGCTGGACGGCAAGGCGGCACCGGAAGCGGCGACCGCGCTGGCCGGCGACATGACCCTGCTGATCCCACTGGCCGATCTCATCGATCCGACGGCGGAACGGCAGCGGCTTGCAAAGGAGGTGGAGAAGCTGCGCGGCGAATTGAAGCGTTCGCAGGCGAAGCTCGCCAACGAGAACTACGTGGCGAAGGCGCCAGCCGAGGTGGTCGATAAGGAGCGCAGCCGCTGCGCGGACCTGGAAACCTCGATCCGCAGGCTGGAAGAGCAGGCGGCGCGTATCGCTGCCATGGTGCCCAGCGGCGCGCGGGCCTGAAGCGCGCCAGGCGCGTTTGCGATTGAAACCGTCCTCGCGTCGAAAGCAGCTCACGCGGTCGCGGGCCGCGACAATCGGGTCCGCATGGCACTGACCGTCATCCAACTCCTGCCCGCTCTGAACACCGGTGGCGTGGAACGCGGCACGCTGGAGGTGGCCGGCGAACTAGTCCGCCGCGGCCATCGCGCTATCGTCGTCTCCGGCGGCGGCCAACTGGTTGACGAACTGCGGGCGTTGGGCGCGGAACACCTGGCCTGGCCGATCGGCCGGAAATCACCGCTGAGCCTGCGCCATGTGCGGCCGCTGCGCCGGCTGTTTGCCGAATCGGGCGCCGACATCGTCCATGCCCGCTCGCGGCTGCCTGCCTGGCTGGGCTACCTGGCCTGGCGGCGCATGGATCCGGCGCGCCGCCCCCGATTCGTCACCACCGTGCACGGTCCTTATTCGGTCAACCGCTACAGCGCGATCATGGTCCGGGGCGAACGGGTAATCGCCATTTCGGAATGGATCCGCCGTTACGTGCTAGACAACTATCCGCAAGTAGATCCGGGTCGCGTCTCCGTCATTCCGCGCGGCGTCGATCCGGGCGAGTTTGTTTACGGGCACCAGCCCGATAACGCGTGGCGAGCCAGCTTTTTCGAGGCGTTTCCCGCCGCTGCAGGCCGGCGCGTCCTCACCCTGCCGGCACGCCTCAGCCGCCGCAAGGGCCAAACGGATTTCATCAAACTGATCGCTGGCCTGGTCGGCGCTGGGCTGCCGGTGCATGGCGTGGTGGTCGGCGGCGCCGGGGCGCGGCGCGCCGCTTTCGCCGATGAGCTGGTCCGGATGTGCTCTGATTTGGGTATTGCGGATCGGGTGAGCTTTACCGGTTCACGTCGTGACATTCGTGAAATCATGTCGATTTCGGATATTGTGCTGAGCCTGTCGCTGGAACCGGAAGGCTTCGGACGCACGACCGTAGAAGCACTGAGCCTGGGCCGGCCCGTCATCGGCTATCGGCACAGCGGCATCGCCGAAGTATTGGGCAGGGCCTATCCCCAGGGCCTGGTGGCCAACGGTGACCTGACGCAGCTGGCCGAACGAGTGAAGGCTTTTCTTCAGGCACCGCCGCCCGTGCCGGCACACCATCCGTACACGTTGCAGGCCATGCTCGATTCCACGCTTTCGCTGTATCAATCACTGAGCGGCGAGCGTTGAACGCGCTGCGCTGGTTACTTACTCCGCTGCGCTGGCTTTGTCGCGTTCGGGTCGGCGGCAAGCCGGAAGGCACGTTGGTGATCCAGCCGCTGCAAGGCATCGGCGACATGATCTGGCAGCTGCCCGCCATCCATGCGATCGCCGCGCGACGCGGTGCCGTGACGCTGCTGACCAAGCCGCGGTCGCAGGCGGACAAGATCTTCGCCGGCGATCAGGCCGTCCGGGACATCCTCTGGCTGCAGCGGAACCCGGGCGCGCACGACGGTCTGGCGGGGCTGTGGCGGCTGGCGCGCCTGTTGCGTGGGCGGCGCTTTGCCGAAGCATGGTTGTTTCACGGAAGCAGCCGCTATGCGCTGGCGCTGATGCTTGCGGGCATTCCCGTCACCCGCGGCTACGGCCGCGGCCTGCAGCAGGCACTGCTCAGCGACACGCGTTTTTTGCCCAATACACAGCAGCGCGGCCATCCGCTGGAAATGGTCGCGGCATTGCTTGCCCTGCATGGTCTCGAAGTGACACCGGCCATGTCGCGCTTGTCCGTCGCGGCGCCTGCCGCCGCTGCGGTGGCGGCACGCTTCGCAACCCAGCCTCGCCCCTGGATCGCTTTCGGTATCGGATCCAGCGAACCGTACAAGCAGTGGGGCGCAAAGCATTTCGCGGAACTGGCGGCCATCCTGCTGAAATCAGCGCCCGGTACGATCCTGCTCTTGGGCGGTCCGGCGGAATCCGGCCTGGCGGACGACATCATTGATCTCGCGGCCTTGCCGGGCCGCATCGAGAAAGCCACGAATTTGCCGCTCGATCAGACCGCCGCGCTGCTTGCCGAGAGTGCCGCCTATGTCGGCAACGACACCGGCGCTCTCAATGTCGCGGCTGCCGTCGGCACAGACGCCGTCGGACTGTTCGGCGCTTCCGAACCGCTCACCTATTCTGATCGTATCCATCCATTGGTCCCGGAGGGCGGCATGGGAAGCGCCCTCGGGATGGACGCCATCACGGCCGACCAGGTGGTGGCCTTCCTGCGCCGGATCGGACTTTTTCAATGATCCTTTGCAAAGCGGATATCCACCAGGCCTGAAGCGCGCCCCGACAGTAGCAAGCCTATAATAGTCAGTCCGTGTCCATCGTCATGTCGCCCCGGTCGTCCCGCATGCGTAATCCACTTAGCCCACCACCGCGATCGAATATCCGGCGGATACTGCTCATGCGTTGGGGGGCGCTAGGCGACGTCGTTGTCTGCACGGCCATCCTGGAAGACCTGCATCGGGGATTCCCTGGCTGCGAAATCGACTTCAACACCATCGCG
>CAYVOU010000044.1:0-3361 GCA_964453295.1 uncultured Gammaproteobacteria bacterium | reverse complement strand
GGCTGTTTGCGGCAGACCCTAGGATTTCCAGGATCGTCTGCATTGATGTGCGCAGCCGGACAGCGCGCTGGCGGGCTGTCCGGCAATGGCTGCGGACGGTGCGCGAAAACCACTACGACCTGATCATCGATCTGCAATGCAACGATCGTTCACGATTATTGCTGGCCCTGATGCAGCTGAGCGGCGGCGGCATCCCGTATCGGCTGGGGACGCGCAACGGCTGGCCTTATAACGTCGCTGTCGCGGCCAGGCCAAGCCAGGTTCCCGCGCTGGAATACTACCGGGCACCGCTTGCGTCCCTTGGGGTCGATGCGACGACGGCGCGGGGCGTCGTGCACCCGGGTGCGGTCCACGAAGCCCGGGCGGCGAAACGGCAGGCGGACAATGATCTGCGCCCCGGCAATTACATCGTCTTCATGCCCGGCAGCGCGGCTCGCGGCAGGCTGAAACGATGGGGTGCGGCGCATTACGCGGCACTTGCGAAGATTTTGTGGCGCGGTGGCGTCGAACGGATAGTGCTGGTCGGCAGTCGGGACGACAGCGACGAGTGCGAGGCGATTGCCGGTCTGACCGGAAAGGGCGTGGTCAACCTGTGCAACCAGACGGAAGTTCTCGAATTGGCCGCGCTCTGCGCGGACGCACGCTGCGTCATCGCCAACGACACCGGCACCGCCCATCTCGCCGCCGCCGCCGCCGCGCCGACGGTGGTCATCTGCGGGCCGACAGATCCGCGCCGCGTGAAACCGCCGGGGGACAATATCATCGCCGTGCAGACGGAATTGCCCTGCATCAACTGCTACCGCAAGACCTGCTCCCACCACTCCTGCATGCTGCAGCTCATGCCGGACGCCGTCATGCATGCAATCGAACGGTTGAACTGGCGGGGCGAGCCGATTTTACGATGATTCGCCGGCGGGTCCCGGCCGCGCCAGTAATGCATCCAGGCGCGTCGCGACCTCGTCGGGCGTGAGTGCGGCAAGGTCCCGGCCGGGCGCAAGCAACCAGTCGGCACCCGGCCCCCAGGGATGGTAACGATCGGGGTCGCCCGGGCCGAATACGGTCAAGGTCGGCGTGCCGACTGCCGCCGCCATGTGGCCGAGCCCCGAGTCATTGCCAACGAAGCTGGCCGACCGCTCCAGGATGGCGGCGGCCTGCAGCAAGTCCGTGGTGCCCGCCAAGTTGATTGCCGGCAGCGGCAGGCATCGTGTCAGTGCAGCGGCCGTGCCCGCATCTCCCGGACCGCCACAGACGATGACCGCGCTGAATCGATGTGAAACCAGTTCGACCAGTGCAGCAAAATGGCCGGGCGGCCAGATCTTCGGCGGCCAGTTAGCGCCGGGGCCCAGCGCCAACCAGCGACCCGGCGGCAATCGCGACAACACGGCATCGGCATGGGCACGTTCGGCCGGGCCCAGCCATAGCCGGGTGCGGATCGGTTCAAGGCGGGGCGGTAGCGGTGCCACGACCGCCAGATGCCGCATGACGGCATGGCCGGTTACATTGCGGGCGTGCCGTTTCAACAGGCGACGATCCGCATGCAATACATAAGACAGCCCGTCGGTACGGAGATCGGCGATCACACTGTATCGCCGCCGGCGCAGGCGCCCAACCAGGTCGATGAGGCCCCGCCAGCCGGCGCCCTTTTCACGCAACAGGATCTCGCCCCGGTAGGGACAATACTGAAACAACTGGCTGGAGCGACGATCGGCGACGATATCGATAAGCGCCTCCGGCATGGCTTGATGTATCTGCTCCAGCGCCGGCGTAGTCATGACCGCGTCGCCAATGTTGCTCAACGTGATGAAAAGGCCGCGACGATCGGTCATCGCCAGGCTACCTCGTCACCACACAGCGGAATATACAGAAGAAGGGGGGCGACACGCCTAGGCGTGGGCGGCGGCAGATCATTTGCCGATGCAGAAACTAGCGAAGATCTCGCCCAGCAAATCTTCGTTGGTATAGGCGCCGGTGATTGCCTCCAGCGCCTGTCTGGCCAACCGCAGGTTCTCGGCAATCAGTTCCGGCGCGAGTCCGGGCACAGCCGCTGCGGCCAGGACGTCTCGTGCCTGCGCCAAGGCGTCGAGATGGCGACGCCTGGCACTGAACGCGCCTTCGGGCGCGTCGAGCTGTCCGGCAGCTTCAAGGATCTGAGTCTCGATGAGATCCAGGCCACTGTCGTGCACGGCGGAGATCCAGATTTCGTCAAACGGCTGCTCGGCATTCGCCGGGCGGCGCCGCGGCGCTTCGCCCGCCAGGTCGATCTTGCTGCGGATCAGTGTCAGTTTCGCACCGGCCGGCAGCGCCGCCATGACGTCGCGGTCCGCGGCCAACGTCGCCTCGCCATGCGGGACCAGCAGCAATACATGGTCGGCCCGACTCAGCGCCTCCCGGGTCCGGCGTATGCCCTCCCGCTCGATCAGATCGGCGTCCGATCGCAGGCCGGCGGTATCGGTGAACGACACCGGACAACCGTTAAGCAGGACGTCCGCGGTCACCGTGTCGCGCGTGGTACCGGGCAGGGGGCTGACGATGGCGCGGTCGCGCCTGGCGATGCGATTGAGCAGGCTGGACTTGCCGGCGTTCGGACGCCCGACGATGGCCACGTCGACGCCTTCCTGCAGGACAACGCCGCGACGGGCGTCACGCATGATGGATTCGAGCCGGTCGATGATCCGGCTCACCGCCGCGAGTACGCTCGGCGGATCACTCGTATCATCGGGAAAATCCAGCCGTGCCTCGGTTTCGGCGCGCACCGCGTTAATGGTATCGATCAGTTCGTTGACCTGCCGCGAGAATTCGCCCTGCAGCGATCCCAGTGCCGCCCGCGCCGCCTGGTCAGACGCACTGCTGATGAGATCGGCCACCGCCTCGGCCTGTGCCAAGTCCAGCCGTCCGTTGAGAAAAGCGCGCTCGGTGAATTCGCCCGGACGCGCCGCGCGTGCACCCGACATGACCGCGACGTTCAGAAGCCGGTCCAGTACCGCCGGACTGCCGTGCGTCTGGAACTCGACGACGTCTTCGCCGGTAAAGGAACGGGGCTTGGGGAAGTACAGCGCGATGCCATGGTCGACGACGTTGTTGCCGCGGTCGCGGAACGGCGCATAGTGGGCATGGCGGGGCTGCAATGCGAGACCGGTGATCGTTTGCGCGATACCTAGAGCCCCGTCGCCCGAAAGCCTGATGATTCCGATGGCGCCCCGCCCCGGCGGGGTGGCGATGGCGGCGATGGTGTCGCTGCCGGCACGACGCTCGCCTGGGGCCATGGTTTCAAGTCCTCACGCGTTGGCGGGTTTTGCTCGCTCGCGCTCGAGGCCGCGGATGATGAGCCACTGCTGTCCGATCGACAGCAGGTTGTTGACGA
>CAYVOU010000043.1:0-8252 GCA_964453295.1 uncultured Gammaproteobacteria bacterium | reverse complement strand
GCTGACGTCAAACATGAAATCGTCCAGGCCTACGGCGTCGAACATCCCGACGGCGTTGCGCTGCGTGCTTCGTTCCTGATCGACCGCGACGGCGTCGTCCAGCACCAGGTCGTCAACAACCTGCCGCTGGGCCGCAACGTCGACGAGATGATCCGAGTGGTCGAGGCTCTGCAGTTCACCGAGGAATACGGCGAGGTCTGTCCGGCCGGCTGGCAGAAGGGACAGGACGGCATGCGGCCTGACGCCGAGGGTGTAGCCAGCTACCTGAAGTCGCACGCTGAAGCACTGTAGAATAGCGCTCTTCTGGCGCAGCGCCCGCCGGGGATGACGTGACGTCTCCGGCGGGCACACCAGCGCCATGCGCTGCCCCAACCAAGAACGATAGCAACCAGGAATCTCAGACATGACCGTCAAACACCAGCGCCTGCTGATATTGGGCTCAGGGCCCGCGGGCTACACTGCCGCCGTCTACGCGGCGCGCGCCGCACTCAAACCCGTTCTGGTCACCGGACTGGAACAGGGCGGCCAGCTCACCACCACCACTGACGTCGACAACTGGCCGGGCGACGATGCCGGCGTCATGGGGCCGGAGTTGATGGAGCGCATGCGCAAGCACGCGGAGCGCTTCGGCACGGAAATGGTATTCGACCACATCCATACCACGGACCTTAAGCAGCGCCCGTTCCGCCTGAGCGGAGACAGCGGCGAATATAGCTGCGATGCTCTGATCATCGCCACCGGCGCTTCGGCCATGTACCTCGGGCTGCCCTCCGAGGAGGCCTTCCGCGGCAAGGGCGTATCCGCATGCGCCACCTGCGACGGCTTCTTTTATAAAGACCGGCCGGTGGCGGTGGTGGGGGGCGGTAACACGGCGGTGGAGGAAGCGCTTTATCTCTCCAACATCGCCTCGCACGTGACCGTCGTGCACCGTCGCGATAGCTTCCGTGCGGAAAAAATTTTAAGCAACCGCCTGCTGGCGCGCGCCGAGGAAGGCAAGGTGACGATCCGCTGGAATCATGTGCTCGACGAAGTGCTGGGCGACGACGCCGGCGTGACCGGCGTGCGCCTGCGCAACAAGCTGGACGACACGCTTTCCGACCTGGACGTACACGGCGTGTTCATCGCCATCGGCCACCGCCCCAATACCGATATCTTCTCCGGGCAGCTGGAGATGAACGGCGGCTATATCGTGGTCAAGAGCGGATCCAACGGTTTTGCGACCGAGACCAGTGTGCCGGGCGTCTTCGCGGCGGGCGACGTTTCGGATCCAATCTACCGGCAGGCGGTCACGTCGGCCGGTTCGGGATGCATGGCGGCGCTGGATGCCGAACGCTACCTGGAGCAGCAATAGGCGCAGCGGCGGAACACCCGTGGCGGGATCGCATCAAATACTATCATCAGGATAATGTCGATAGTAATTGTAGATGGCGCGGCAAGACGAAATGAAAGCGAGGTGACACGGTATGACAGCGACCAATTTTGAGGCCCTGCGCAGCAAGCGCATCGATTCGCTCAATGTCGAGGTGCAGGAGTACCGGCACCGGCCGACGGGTGCTCTTCACTACCACCTCGCCGCCGACGATCGAAACAACTGCTTCGTCGTCGCCTTTCCGACGGTGCCCCTGGATTCCACCGGCGTGGCGCACATCCTCGAGCACACGGTGCTGTGCGGCAGCCGCAAGTACCCCGTGCGGGATCCTTTCTTCATGATGTTGCGGCGCTCGCTCAACACTTTCATGAACGCTTTCACCACATCCGATGCCACCGCCTATCCTTTCGCCACCCAGAACCGCAAGGACTTCGACAATCTGCTGAGCGTCTACCTGGATGCGGTGTTCTTTCCGCGCCTGGATCGCTACGACTTCCTGCAGGAGGGCCATCGCCTCGACTTCGAGAAGCCCGGCGATCCCGACTCGCCGCTGGTTTATCGCGGCGTGGTCTACAACGAGATGAAGGGGGCGATGAGTTCGCCGCTGGCGCAGTTGCAGATGGAACTGCAGTCGCTGCTGTTCCCGACCACCACCTATCACTATAACAGCGGCGGCGAGCCGTCCGACATCCCCGGCTTGAGCTACGAAAATCTCAAGCAGTTCCATGCCAGCCACTACCACCCGTCGAATGCGACCTTCATGACCTACGGCGATTTCGACGTGGCGGCGCATCATGCGCATTTCGAGGATTGGGCGCTGAAACATTTCAGCAGGCACGAGATCCGTCTCGACTTGCACGATGAGCACCGTTTGGCCGCGCCCCAGCGGGTTCAGCGCCAATACACCTTCGACTCGGACGAGGACATTCACGACAAGACCTACATCGCCATCGGCTGGCTGCTCGGTCATACCGGCGACGCCAGGCAGATGCTGCATGACCTGTTGCTGTCGAACGTGCTGCTGTACCACAGCGCTTCGCCGCTGCGACATGCGCTGGAGACCACCGAACTCGGCACGGCGCCACTGGATTTCTGCGGCATCGACGATTCGGCCCGCGAGGCGATGTTCGTTTGTGGTCTGGAAGGATCCCGCCCCGAACATGCAGATGCCGTGGAAAAGCTTGTCCTCGATGTGCTGAAGCAGGTAGCGGAAAATGGCGTGCCAATTAAAGAAGTGGAATCGGTGCTGACCCAGCTCGAGATCGCCCAGCGCGAGATGAGCTCCGGTTACTTTCCCTACGGCCTGCAGCTGCTGAGCCGCGTGCTCGGCGCGAAGGTGCACAGCGGCGATCCTCTCGCGTTTCTCGACATCGATCCCGCACTCGAACAACTGCATCGCGAAATCCACACGCCAGGGTTCATTCAGGCCATGGCGCGGCGGCTGCTCGACAATCCGCACCGCGTAACGCTGGTCATGAGTCCCGATCCGGCGCTGTCCGGCAAGCGCCAGGCGGCGGAAAAAGCCCGGCTGGACTCGATCAAAGTGGCATTGAGCGCGCAGGACAAGGAGCGGATCGTCGGCGACAACCGGACGCTGGACGAACGCCAGCGCAACGTCAACGACGCCGAGCTGTTGCCGAAGGTGGGCCTGGACGACGTACCGGCCGAACTCAAGATCCCGAGGGCACGCGAGGATACGGTCAATGCCGTGCCGGTCGCCTGGTATGCGCAGGGCACCAATGGCCTGGTGCACGAGCAGGTGGTGACGGAGCTGCCGGCGATGCCGTCCGAAGACGCCGAGCTTCTGATGCCTTACTTTTCTCTGCTGACCGAAGTCGGCAGCGGCGGCCGTGACTATCTTGCCACGCAGCGCGAAGCGGCGCGCCTTGGCACCTGCACCGCTTATTCCTCGGTGCGCGCTTCGGTCGCCGATGAAAACCGGATGCGCGGATACCTGGCCGTGAGCGGCAAGGCATTGCTGCGCGACCATGCCGCCCTGGCGCGGTTTATGCGCGAAACGCTGGAGACCGTACGTTTCGACGAACTGCCGAGGCTGCGCGATATCGTCTCGCAGCTGCGTGGCGGTCAGGATGCCTCGATCACCGATCGCGGCCATCACCTGGCGGTGCTGGCGGCGGCGAGCGGCATGGGTCCCAGCGGCTATCTGGACAATCTGTGGGACGGTCCGGTATCGATACGGCGGTTGCGTGCGCTGGACGACAGTCTCGACGATGCAAAGTCGCTGCGCGCGTTTTCCCAACGCCTGACCGGCATGCACGACGCGCTGCTGAAACGGGAACGCCGCCTGCTGGTGGTGGCACCGGAATCGGCGCATGCCGAGATTGCCGACGTGCTGAAATCGACCTGGCAGCCGGCCGGGAACGAGGGCGAGGGTTTCAGTTGGCAGGCCGAACCGCGGCGGGTCAATGAGGCCTGGGTCACCAATACCCAGGTTGGGTTCTGCGCGAAAGCCTACAAGGCCGTGCCGCCCGATCATCCCGATGCGCCGGCGTTCTCGGTGCTCGGCAAGTTCCTCCACAACGGCTACCTGCACCGTGCCATACGCGAGCAGGGCGGTGCCTATGGCTCGGGCGCAAGCTACGATTCCGATTCCGCCAGTTTCCGCTTTTTCTCCTACCGCGATCCGAGGCTGGAGGGAACGCTGCAAGATTTCGATCAGGCATTGGAGTGGCTCCAGAGCAATGCGCACGGCTATCGCCAGCTCGAGGAGGCCATCCTGGTCGTGATTCAGCAGATCGACCAGCCGAAGTCGCCGGCCGGCGAGGCTATACAGTCCTACTTCCATGCGCTGCACGGCCGCACGGCGGATTTCCGGCAGCGTTTCCGCAGCCGCGTTCTGGGCGTGACCGTGGCCGACCTGCAGCGCCTCGGCCGCGACTACCTGCAGCCGGACAAGGCCAGCACGGCGGTCATCACCAACCGCGACATGGCGGAACGAAACCGCCATCTCGGCCTGGAGATCCAGCCGCTCTAGCTTCCGTCAAGCCTCAGGGGGTGCCGCTCCGCGATTGGCCGCGGGGCGTCATGGGTGTCAGCGGTCCGAGCTGACGTTCGATGGCCTCGGCGGCGTCCAGGCAGAGATCCTCGTGAAATCGGGGCGCGATGATCTGCACGCCTTGCGGGAGTCCCGCCGTCAGGCCCACCGGCACGGCGACTGAAGGCAGTCCGATCAGATTGGCAAGCACGGTGAGATGCAGTGAACGGAGGATCCCTTGCACGGCATCGGGGCCGGCGAGGTCGTGCCCTACCTCGAACGGCTGGCGGGTCGAGATCGGCCCCAGCACCAGCGGCCAGGTTTGTTGAAAAAGGTTCCAGTCGCGGGCAATGCGTGTGCGTTCGGCGATGCCCCTGAGGTAGCGGGTGAGGTCGCGCCGCGGCGCCACGTCCAGGGCATCCTGCAGGAATCGCATAGCGTCCGCCGAGGCTACCTGCCGGATGTCGTCGAGCAGCAGAGTCTCGATCTCCGTGCCGGCGAGCTGTTGCCAGAGCCCGGCCGCTTCCTCGACGCTAGGCGGATCGATTTCCTCGACGGCGTATCCGGCTTTCGCCAGGCATGCCGCTGCTTTTTGCAGGCCCGCCGCGACGGCGGGATCGACGCCGTGCCCGCTGGGGTCCGTGGTCAATGCCACCCGGACAGGCGGTGGGATCGCCCCGCCGAGGCGCGCCGCGGGCACCCACCAGGGATCGCGCGGATCGCCCTGGCTCAGGATCCCCAGCGCCAGGCGCAGGTCGCCGACGCTTCGGGCCATCGGGCCGTGCACCGTGAACCACTGCGAGGTGGCATGCGGCTCCGCCGTGTCGAGCTCGGATCGGCTGCGCGGCACGCGGCCGAGCGACGGCCGCAGGGCGGCAATGCCGCAGCACTGAGCGGGATAGCGCAGCGAGCCGCCGTAGTCGTTGCCGATGCCCAGGGGTGTCATGCCGGTGGCCACCGCGACCGCGTCGCCGCCGCTTGAGCCGCCTGGCGTGCGGGTGGGATCCCAGGGATTGACGGTGGGGCCGCGCAGGCTGTTGTCGGTGTGCCAGCGCAGGCCGAAATCGGGCATGTTGGAGCGGCCCAACGGGATGGCGCCGGCTCGCTTGAGATGGGCGACATGCGGCGAGTCTTGCCGTGGCGTGGCATCCCGGAAGGCGACAATGCCGCGCGACGTCGGCGAACCGGCCAGGTCCATGTTCTCTTTCACGGTAATGGGCACGCCATGCAGCGGCCCGGCGGCGTGTCCCGCGGCGAGTGCGCGATCGGCCGCGTCCGCATCGCGCAGGGCAGCCTCGCGGAAAATAATCGTCAGCGCGTTGACCTCGCCATTGACAGCGTCAATCCGTTCGAGATGTGCCTGCACGGCATCACGGCTTGCAATCTCCCCGGCGCGGATCGCCGCCGCGAGTTCGGCGGCGCTGCATTGCCATAGCGGGTCGCGAGTCAAAGTTCGTCCTGTCGATCGGGTCGGGTGATCGCCGTGCCGGTCCAACGGCGCCGGTCGGCAATCAGCCGGGTGCGTTCGAGTCTGGCGGCAGGCATGGATCCAATTATGGACGCGGTCGCGCCGGCTATCGACCGCGGCGTTTCGGATTGTCCGCGCCGGCGGCCGTGAATTTCATCGGCCGGGTGGACGTTCTCCCGGCATGGCCCGGCGATACCAGTCGACGAACGCCGCCGCGGCGGGATCGCCTTCAGCCGGCGCCCAGGTGGCGAAGTCCTTGTCGTTCAGCGGTTCGTAAGGTCCGGGTTTGACTTCGAATAACACACTGCCCGGGGCCAGCGCGACGACCGTATGCCAGGTGCCGGGCGGCAACTCCACACCGAGGTTGTCGCCGTCGGCGCCAAACTCCGTGCGATTCAGCACCTGGCCCCCTGCGTCGAAGCTCAGCGCCGCGAAACGGCCGCGTATCGCGACCAACAGTTCCCAGACGTCGTTCCGTTCGTGCCGGTGGGGGCGCACGTAACTGTCCGGCTCCACGGCGTTGAAAAGGCGCTGGATCGGATCCGAAAGCGCGGTGTGCAGGTTGAGGTTCTTGCGGCGGCGCGGGCTCAAGCCAGCCTGCCGCGCCAGTTCCTGCAGGGCCTTCCTGGTAATCGGATGCAGGCTCACGATGGCAATGGCGCTGGCGAATACATGCCGGAAAATTATCTCACCTGGCGGCGCGGCCGCAAAAGCGTCATCGCGTCGGCGAGCCGCGGACCGAAGCCTTCAGTTCGTGGTGGCCGATGAGCCTGGGACTGCCGCGATGTCGTTGAACTCGACCACGCGCGTGGTCTCTGCCGGATGCACGGGCCGACCGAGGTTGCCGGGCTGCCGCTCCACCCGGCCGTCGATGTCGTTGAAATGCGTGCCGCCGGCCGACTGCACGAAGATCGGCCCAGCGCGACTTGGCCTGCCCGAACAGTTCAAGCGAATGCGGATGGGTGCCCTTGAAGCGGTGCAGTTCTTCCGACAGAGCGGTCTCCAGGCGGCCGCGATCGATGCTCGTCATCGTGCGTTTCCGAATGAATGGGGGTTCATGCGCGTTGAACCGCGTAACGACGTGCAGCCTGCGTCGCGGTTCAGTCAAGACGATTCAACGTAACCTCGTCCCCGAAGAGTTCCGCCTGATGATCGTTCAGGTAGGCCGCGGTGTCCGCCGGCGCCGCGGTGATGATCGCATCGCCCAGCACGCCTTCCTCCACCCGGCCTGCGAGCGCGCCGCTCTTGATGGCCGCCTTGATACCGTCGATCTTTGGCATGGCGACCTTGAGGACGTCATTGCCGTCGATGCGGTAACGCACCAGTATGAAGCCCGGCGGTTTCGTGGCGGCGCCTTGTTCGACGATATTGAGATAGCTCCGGCCGTCGGAATGGGAACTGTGCGCGGAATACTCATCGACGTTGAGTTCACCGCTGTGGTTGTGTTCGACGGTCAGGATCCTTACGCGGTGAGCGTCGACGACGCCGATGTGCACGTAGATGCGTTCATCGGGATCGCCGCCGCGCCAGGTGCCGATGAGGGCGGCATCGACGACGGCCTGCCGCGGATCCGACAAGGGTGCCTGGGAGTAGGGGACGCAGGCAGCCAGCATCAGGATGACGCCGAGTCCGAGCATTGCACGAAACGACCATCCGAGCTGCATGATGACGTCCTTTTGTGGGGTTGCCGCGCCGCCCGCATACATCGCTTGCGGGTCTGTTGTCATCTTGCATCGCCTCGCCGCTTTTCGCAATCTGGCCCACGTCCGGCCCAAAGATGTTCAGACCCGGATTGCGCCGACAGCTATAATGGGGGCCGGCCAAAGGAGCGCCACGCATTGTCGTTCAGCATCTACAATTTTTACCGGCTCAACCGGCGCATTGTGATCTGGGCGATCCTGCTGGCTTTGTTATGGCTGTTGCGCGCCTTTTTCGGGCTGATCTTCCTGACGTTCGTCATCGCCTTCATCGCGGCGCCGCTGGCCGAAGCCGGTCACCAGCGCCTGCGGCTGCCGTACCGGTTGTCGCTGTCGCTGGTCTACGTGGTGTTCGTGGTGGTGCTGGTGTCGTTCGTGCGCTATGTCGTGCCCACGGTCGGCGGCGAAGTCACCCGGCTGATTGGCAACCTGGGTAACATCGAATCACGGCTGATTGAGACAAAGTCCCATTTTGTCGAACGCTATCCCACCCTCCGCACGTCGATTCAGGGCTATCTTCGAAGCGCACTCGACGACGAAGCCGGTGACAAGCTCGACCATGTGCTGGCGGAGAAGCGCCAGGCTCTGGGGTTGAGCCTGGAACAGGTGATGGCGCCGCTTTCGGCGCCGCCCACCGGCACCCTGGCGCAATACTATGCCGAGGAAGACAGGCTCCTGGTCAACGCGTTGACGTCGGCGCAGTTCGATCGGTTGCGATCGCAC
>CAYVOU010000042.1:2783-8289 GCA_964453295.1 uncultured Gammaproteobacteria bacterium | reverse complement strand
CGTATAGTTCCAGGCATTACCCTGGTTCTCGATGAAACGCTGCAGCAGCGCCAGCGCGACGGGAGTCCCGTCGGCCTGGATATACTCGACCAGACCCAGCACCGGCGGCACGTGCTCCAGCGGCGCCACGTCGGTCAGGTATCTTCCGACTTCCAGTTCAGGATTCGTGCCGGGCGAGAGGCGCTGGTACCCCTTGAGATAAAGTCCACTGCCGAAGAAGACGCCGGTGTTGGTCTGCTCGAATTCGGAATAGCGGACGGGCTCATCGAGCGACTTGGCGGAGGCGGCATAGGCACGGGTGGAAGCGAAATGAAGCCTGCCACCGGCGAAGGGCACGTCGCGATTCTCGCCCATGGCACGGGCCAGCGCGCGGCAGAACGCCGGATCGCCGAAGGCCCCGTACAGGACGCCGGTGTGGTTGCGCTGGCGCACGCGCGCCAGGGTCCATTCTCCGAGCGGCACCGAGGGATCGTGTCCGGCCTCATCCCAGGCCAGGGCCAGCGGCAGGAAATACATCTGGGGCGGGGCATCCTCGAAATGCACCGTCAGGACGGTGAGCAGCCAGTTCCCCTCCCCGGTTGACCATTCGCCCTCCTCGGTCAGCTTGATCTCCCGAACGGCGTAACCTTTGCCGGCGAACCATCGCTTGCTGGAGATGTAGGGCAGAAGAAGCTCGTCGGTGAGCTGGCCGCGCGTGCGCGACGCGATGGCCCGGCGCACGTCGTTGGCCATCGTCGTATGCTGGAAGAAGGTGCGCCAGCCTTCCGTCAACACCAGCACCGGCAGTTCGCTAGGCAGCAGGTGTTCAATGTGCCAGGCCGGCGCGTTGGCTTCCGTCGAGAGCTGGAACGCGTAGTAGCCGTAGCCGGTCAAGGTGAGCAGGTACGGCAGTTCGCCTATCGGTGGAAACACCGATCGTCCGCCGAGTTCCACCGGCACCCTGCCCCGCCATGCGCCAAGGTCCAGCTCGACCGCCTGCGGCCATTGCGACAGGTTCACCACGCACAGCACGACTTCATCTTCGTGCTCGCGGACATAGGCAAAAATCTTGCGGTTCCCCGGCTCCAGGAAGGTCAGGCGCCCGCTCCCCGCCCCCTTGATACGCTTGCGCATGGCGATGAGCTGCTTGGTCCAGTTGAGCAGGGATGACGGGTTGCGCGCCTGCGCTTCGACGTTGACCACGTTGTAGCCATAGATCGGATCCATGTTCGGCGGCAGGTAAAGCGTCTGCGGATCGGCCCGGGAGAATCCGCCGTTGCGATCCGGCCCCCATTGCATGGGTGTGCGCACGCCGTTGCGATCGCCGAGATAGATGTTGTCGCCCATGCCTATCTCATCGCCGTAATAGATAATCGGGGTGCCCGGCAGGGTCAACAGCAGGAAAGTCATCAGTTCGATCTTGCCGCGATTGTTCTCCATCAGCGGCGCCAGGCGCCGCCGTATGCCGAGATTGATCCGTGCCCGCGGATCGCCGGCGTACATTTCATACATGTAGTCGCGCTCGCGATCGGTCACCATCTCAAGGGTCAGCTCGTCGTGATTGCGCAGGAAGATGGCCCACTGGCAGGTGTCGGGGATCTCCGGGGTCTGCCGCAGGATGTCAACGATGGGATGGCGATCCTCGCGGGCGATCGCCATGAACAGGCGCGGCATCAACGGAAAATGATAGGCCATATGGCATTCGTCGCCGTTGCCGAAATACTCGCGCACGTCCTCCGGCCACTGGTTGGCTTCCGCCAGCAGCATGCGATCGCCGTAGTGCTGGTCGATGACGGAACGGATCTCCCGGATGACGGCGTGCGTTTCCGGAATGTTCTCGTTGCTGGTACCGTCGCGCTCGCAAAGATACGGGATGGCATCCAGGCGCAGACCGTCCACGCCCATGTCCAGCCAGAACCGCATGATGCGTATCACGGCCTTCAGCACGCTGGGGTTGTCGAAATTGAGGTCCGGCTGGTGGCTGAAAAAGCGGTGCCAGTAGTACTGGCCCGCGACACTGTCCCAGGACCAGTTGGAGGTTTCGCTGTCGGTGAAGATGATGCGCGTGTCTTCGTACTTCTTGGCGGTGTCGCTCCACACGTAGTAATCGCGCTTCGCCGATCCCTTCGGTGCCCTCCTGGCGGCCTGGAACCAGGGATGCTGATCGGAGGTGTGGTTGATGACCAGCTCCGTAATCACCTTCAGGTCGCGCCGGTGCGCCTCCCGGATGAACTGGCGGAAGTCCTGCCGGGTGCCGAATGTCGGGTGGATGTTTCGGTAATCGGCGATGTCGTAGCCGTCATCGCGCATTGGAGACGGATAGAACGGCAGCAGCCACAGCGTATTGACACCGAGATCCTGCAGGTAGCCCAGTTTATCGGTCAGCCCCCGGAAGTCGCCCACGCCGTCATTGTTGCTGTCGCAAAACGCCTTGACGTGCAGTTCATAGATGACGGCGTCCTTGTACCAAAGCGGACTATCGCCCCAGTTCAGCCCGGCGGCGGTCGCCGGGGCTTGTGTCGTGTCGGAATCGTTCATCGTCGCCTACAAGTAATAGTCAAAGTCGCGTTCGGTACGCACACGCCGGCGCACCCTGAAAATGTGTACCGGCGAACGGGCCGGGTCGAGTTGGATGAAATTGCGCGGACCGCTCCAGAGATAGCGCGCGCCGGTGAGCAGGTCATGCATCTGGTAAGGCCGCTGCGGATCGACCTCCAGTGTATCCAGGTCCATCGACACCCAGCCGGACTGGACATGGTGGGGATCGAGATTGACCACCACGACGATGGCATCGTCCAGTGCCGGACTGGTCTTCACGTAACAAAGCAGCTGGTCGTTGTCCGTCTCGAAGAAACTCAGGTTGCGTTCGATCTGGAGTGCCGGATTCTCGCGCCGGATCGTGTTGATGCGTGCGATGAATTCCGCCAGGCTGTCCGGGCGTCCGAGTTCCCACTGCCGGATCTGGTATTTCTCCGAATCCAGGTATTCCTCGCTTCCCGGTTCGCGCGGTTCGTGCTCAAGCAATTCGTAGGCCGGGCCGTAGATCCCGTAATTTCCGGACAGGGTCGCCGCCAGCGCCAGCCGGACCATGAAGGCGGCGCGGCCGCCGAACTGCAGATACTCCGTGAGGATGTCGGGGGTGTTGGGCCAGCAGTTGGCGCGAAAGAATTCACACACCGGTTTACTGTTCAGCTCGGTAAAATAGTCCGTGATCTCCTGCTTGGTGTTGCGCCAGGCGAAGTAGTTGTAGGATTGAGTAAAGCCCAGCTTGGCCAGGCGGTACATGATCTTCGGGCGGGTGAAGGCTTCAGCGAGGAACAGCACGTCGGGGTGCTCGTGTTTGATGCTGCCTATCAGCCATTCCCAGAATGGAAACGGTTTCGTGTGCGGGTTGTCGACCCGGAAGATGCGCACGCCGTGACCGATCCAGAAGTCGACCAACCGCTTCAGCTCCAGCCACAGATCCCGCCAGGCCTCCGACTCGAAGTCGAAGGGATAGATGTCCTGGTATTTCTTCGGCGGGTTTTCCGCGTACTGCACCGTGCCGTCCGGACGCCAGCGGAACCAGTCGGGATGCGCCTTGACGTAAGGATGATCGGGCGTGCATTGATAGGCGATGTCCAGCGCCAGTTCGATGCCGTGCGCCTGCGCCTTCTCCCGCAGCCTGTCGAAATCCTCGATTGTGCCCAACTCGGGATGCACGGCCATGTGGCCACCCTCGGCCGCGCCAATGGCCCAGGGGCTGCCGACGTCCTCAGGTTTCGTTTCCAGGCTGTTGTTCGGTCCCTTGCGATTGCTGATGCCTATCGGGTGAACGGGGGGCAGGTACAGCACGTCGAATCCCATTCGCGCGATGTATTCCAGCCGTGCCTCACAGTCGGCGAAGGTGCCGTGCCGATCCGCGGCGTCGGTACTGGAGCGCGGGAACATTTCATACCAGGCGCTGAAACGGGCGATCTCGCGATCAACCACGACCGGCAATGATTTCGGATAAGTCACTCCGTGGCGACGGTCGGGGTGGCGCACCGCCACTGCCGCCAGATCGTCACGCAGACCGGTGGCTTTCAGGACTTTCGCCTCAGCGTCGGTACGCAGCGTTGCGGCCCACTCTTCCAACTGCCGGCGATCCCCGCCTGTCGCCCGTTCGGCGGTGGCGGTAATGAGTTCTGCACCTGTGCGCGCTGCCACCGCGATATCCACCGGATCGTCGCGGCGCGCGAAGTCGCGGCGCCAGGAGAGAAAGCCGTCCACCCAGGCGGTGATGCTGTACAAGTAAAGACCGATCTCCGTCACCGGAAAGCTGCCGCGCCAGCGATCGTTGCCCAGCGACCGCATGGGCCGGCAATGCCAGGTGGTTTCCGCTTCCCGTCGGAAAAGCAGCAGGCATTCCACGACGTCGTGCCCGTCAGCGAAGGCATCGGCTTCGACGACGACCTCCTCTCCTACCACCCGTTTTATCGGGAATCGGCCGCCATTGACTTCCGGCGCGACGTTTTCGATGACGGCGCGGGCGCGACCTTCTTTGGGCATTTCCATGGTCATCATTCATGGCTCCGGCTTCGCGACCGGCCGGTTTCGACCGAGCCGCGGCGACAACGCTTGGCGCCTTCCCATGTCGCTGCGGGCGACCACGGGAACAACACGCCGGTTTGTTCATGACGGGGTGCGTGCCGGTTGCATCTCCTGGATCAGGTTTCTTCGGGCTGGAGCACCACCACGGCCAGGGGCGGGACCGTCAGGACCAGCGAATGAAACTTGCCGTGCGAAGGCACCGGCGCCGCCGCCATGCCGCCGCCGTTGCCGAGATTGGCGCCGCCGTATATCGTCGCGTCGCTGTTCAGGCGTTCGAGCCAGCGGCCGCCACGGGGTACGCCGACCATGTAGTTCAGCCGCGGTACGGGCGTGAAGTTGCAGACGATCAGGGACACCTTACTGCCGTCGCGCGACTTGCGCAGGAAGCTGAGCACGCTGTTGGCCGAATCATGGCAATCGATCCATTCAAAACCGCCATTGTCGAAATCGAGTTCATGCATTGCCGGATCGGATCGGTACAGGTGATTGAGATCGCCGATCCAGCGCTGCAGTCCGCCGTGTTCCGGTTCCGCGGTCAGGTGCCAGTCCAGGCTGACCTCGTGATACCACTCGTTCCACTGACCGAACTCGCAGCCCATGAACAGAAGCTTCTTGCCGGGATGGCTCCACATGTAACCGAACAACAGCCGCAGCGATGCGAACTTCTGCCAGCGATCCCCGGGCATTCTGCGGATAAGCGAACCCTTTCCGTGCACCACCTCGTCGTGGGACAGCGGCAGCATGAAGTTCTCGGAGAACGCGTACCAGATGCTGAAGGTCAGGCTGTCGTGATGAAATTTGCGGTGGATAGGGTCGAGCTGCATGTACGACAGGGTGTCGTTCATCCAGCCCATGTTCCACTTCATGCCGAAACCCAAGCCGCCGAGGTGCACCGGCCGCGATACCATGGGCCATGCACTGGATTCTTCCGCAATCATCTGCACGTCCGGTTGGT
>CAYVOU010000042.1:0-2773 GCA_964453295.1 uncultured Gammaproteobacteria bacterium | reverse complement strand
TATGGCCTCCAGGTTCTCGTCGCCGCCGTAGGCGTTGGGGATCCATTCACCTTCTTCGCGGCTGTAGTCGAGGTAGAGCATCGAGGCGACTGCGTCCACCCTCAGGCCGTCGAGGTGGAACTTGTCCAGCCAGAACAGCGCGCTGGAGATCAGGAAGGCCCTGACCTCGTTCCGGCCGTAGTTGAAGATATAGCTGTGCCAGTGCGGGTGGTAGCCCTGCTTCGGATCGGCATGCTCGTACAGGTAGGTCCCGTCGAAATATGAGAGGCCGTGCTGATCGTCGGGGAAATGCGAGGGGACCCAATCGAGGATGACGCCGATGCCGTGCTGGTGCAGCGTCTCGACCAGGAACATAAAATCCTGAGGCGTGCCGTAGCGGGAGGTCGGAGCGAAATAGCCGGTGCACTGGTAGCCCCAGGAGCCGTAGAAAGGGTGCTCGGCAACAGGCAGCAGCTCAACGTGGGTGAATCCCATGTCGCGCGCATACTGCGCCAGGGGTCCGGCAATCTCCCGGTAGGAAAGAAAGCGATCGCCGTCCTCGGGGATGCGGCGCCAGGAGCCAAGGTGGACTTCGTAAACTGAGATGGGGGCGTCAAGCGCGTTGCGATGGCGCCGATGCTGCATCCATTCCTCGTCCTGCCAGTCGTAGTCAAGATCCCACGCGCGCGATGCACTGCGCGGCGATACCTCGGCGTAAATGCCGAAGGGATCGGCCTTGTCCACCTCGTAGCCGTTGGCACCGGCGATGTGATACTTGTAGGCGTGGCCGCGTTCGACCCCGGGCAAGAAACCTTCCCACACACCGGAACCGTCCCAGCGGGCATCGAGCTTCGAGCGCTCGCTATCCCATCCGTTCCATTCGCCGACCACGGACACGGCACGCGCGTTCGGCGCCCAGACCGCGAAGCGCGCGCCCGATACGCCATTGTGTTCGGCGGGATGGCAGCCCAGGCTTTCGTACAGCCGCCCGTGGCTACCCTCCTTGAAAAGATAGATATCTGTCTCAGTCAGCACCTGATGGCTCTCCTGCAGATGGCTTGCGGCAAACGATTGGGTCCCGAAATCCCGGCGGCTGCGGAGCGGGCCTGTAACCTGCTACGACATGCTATAAGTGTAGACAATTAACCTGCCGGAAAAATGCGCCCGATCAAACGACGGTAGCATGCGCGCGCGATAATGCATTCAATCTCTTAATTTAATGGCGACTCCTGAAGTTTGACATCGGTTGAAAAACCCGAAAGGCTTACGCACCGGACGCGCTGTTTACCGTTTGAAGGGATCGATTCAATGTCATCTGCGAAAAAAAAGCTGGCGGCCGCGCTGCTGGTCATTGCCGTACTGGCCGGCGCCGCCTACGCCTATCAGCACTCGCCGGCGGCGCGCAACGCGATCGGCGGCATATTGGCGCACTTTCTGGAACACCGTCGGGCCGACAAGGGTACGTTGACGCTTTACGGAAACGTCGATATCCGCGAGGCCGATCTCGGCTTCAATGATGCCGGCCGGATAGACCGCATGCTGGTCGAGGAAGGCGATACCGTCCACAAGGGCCAGTTGCTGGCGACCCTGGACGCAAGCCGCTACCAGGCGCAGGCGGGATCCATCAAGGCGCAGATTGCAGCCCAGGAGGCCGTGCTGGCACGCCTGCTCGCGGGCAGCCGTCCCGAGGAGATCAAGCGCGCCCGGGCCGATGTGGAAGCGATCCAGGGCAGCCTCTCAAACGCCACGGCGCATCTGCGGCGCAACGAGAAACTGGGCAAGGACCGCTTTGTGTCCGAACAGCTGCTGGACGACGATCGCGATCGCATCCGGACCCTGTCGGCGCAACTGGATGCCGCAAACCAGACGCTGGCCCTGGCGGTGAAAGGTCCGCGCCAGGAAGACATCAAGCAGGCACGCGATCAGCTCACGGCGCTGAAAGCCCAACTGGCCCTGGCGCAGGAACAGGTCAAGGACACGCGGCTTTATGCCATGGAGGACGGCGTGGTCAACGTGCGCATCGTCGAACCAGGGACGGTCGTCCAGGCGCAGACGCCGATCTATACCATCGCACTCACCGATCCCGTCTGGGTGCGTACCTACGTTTCCGAGACTGACCTTGGCAAACTGCGCCCGCGGATGCCGGCCCGGATCTATACCGACAGTCGCCCCGGCGTCCCTTATGAAGGCTGGGTCGGCTTCATCTCGCCGGTCGCGGAGTTCACGCCCAAGAACGTCGAGACGCCTGACGTGCGCACCTCGCTGGTGTACCGCTTACGCATCTATGTGCACCATCCCGATGACGGCCTGCGCCAGGGGATGCCGGTAACCGTCAAGCTCAGAACCGGCGGAACCGAAACCGCCGCCGATAAACGCACGCAATGAAGTGCCGGCGATGAGCGAACCGGTCTTGGAGGTCGCGGATCTTGTCAAGACCTTCGCCGGTAAAGGGAGGCAGGTGACGGCCATCGACGGCCTGTCGGCCCGGGTACTTTCGGGCCGGATTACGGCGCTAGCCGGTCCCGACGGTGCCGGCAAGACCACCCTGATGCGCCTGGCCGCCGGCCTGCTCCACCCGGACAAAGGGACGATCCGCGTGCTGGGCCTGGATTGCGTCACCCAGGCCCAGCAAGTGCAGGACGCCATCGGTTACATGCCGCAGCGGTTCGGTTTATACGAGGACTTAAGCGTTGCCGAGAACTTCGCGCTGTATGCCGATTTGCAGGGCGTCGCCGGCGACCAGCGCCGGGCCCGTTTCGAGCGCCTCATGTCCTTCACCGGCCTGGCACCATTC
>CAYVOU010000041.1:0-8295 GCA_964453295.1 uncultured Gammaproteobacteria bacterium | reverse complement strand
CCACGCACCAGCGGCTTGCGGTGTACGGTCCCTTCTATCCAGTAGCCGTCTTCATGGCGATTGAGCTGTGCGGAGATACGGGAGCGGCCGTTGTCGACGATGCCGAGCCGGAATCCGTCCGCCGTACGGATGTATGCCTGCGCGCAGGCGGTGGTGATTGTCAGCAACAACAGCACCAACAGGCCGAACGCGGAAGTTTTTTTTCGTTTCATGGTGACGACCTCACGGCCGGTTCATGTTGAGTGCATGCGCCGTGCCCTCGGCCATTTGATGCACCCACAGTTGATGACTGTCTATCCGTATCTGCAGGCCGGCTTCCTGCGCGTCGAGACGCGCGCCGATCTCGATCTGCGCGGCATCCTGATACTGGCGGCGTGCGATCAGCACCTCGCTGTAACTGGTCTCGCCGAGCTGCCAGGCGCGCCGGGTCCGCTGCAGGGATTCGTCGGTGGCATTGAGTGCGCGTTTTGCCGCCTGCCAGGCCAGCAGGCGCGCCGGAAAGGCTTCGACCAGCCGCCGGGCGGCCGTCCGCACTTGCTGGGCGACGCCCTCGGCCTCGACATGGGCGGCGGTGGCATCGTACATGCGCGCCTCCGCCGTGGCCGACCGGCCCTTGTTCGGGAACGGGATCGACAGCATCACTCCGACGGCGTTTTCGGTGCCGTCGACCTCGTTGAGCCAGCGCAGGCCGACCGTCGGATCGGGAATGCGATCAGCATTGGCGCGCTTTGCAGACAGGTCGCCGCGCTGGGCGAGCATGTTCGCCAGTTCGATTTCATGATTGCTTTCCATGATCTGTCGATACGCGGCCTCGGCGTCAAAGGCGCCCAGTTGCGGATCGGGAACCTTGGGGACAGTGCTCGGCAGCGTAAGACCGGGGAACTGCTGGGTGAGCTGGATCCGCGCCTGTTCGCGATCATTGTCGGCACGCTCGACGGACACCAGCGCCTGCGCCAGGGCCGCCTCGGCGCGATCCAGGTCCAGCTTGGCGGCATCGCCGGTGGCGACCCTGCGTTCGATGACGTGCCGTTCCTCCTTCAGGGTTTCAGCCTGCTGCCGGGCCAGGTCGGCCGTCGCCGCGGTGCGCAGCCAGGTGATCCACAACTGCAGCAGCATCCGTGCGCCGACGTGACGCGCATCGGCGCGCGCCAGTTCCGCCGCGCTCACCCCAGTCTCGCCGATGTCGCGGTCCAGGCGGCGCTTTCCAGGCAGGCGGATGGCCTTGGACAACGACACTTCCCATTCGCTGTAGGTGGCGCCGTTGTTGACCGTACGCACCGTGGGTATCACGCCCAGCGTCAGGTCGTGCGAACCGTAGTCCAGGGCCCTACCCTGGGCGGCGGCGCTGTCGATGCGCACGGCCGCCGTGCGGACCGACGGCAGCGCGTTGATGGCCGCGGCCGCCGCCTGTTCGGGGGGAAGAAAATCCTGCGCCTGCGCCAACGGCGCGCACAGGAACAACATTGAGGTCAGGGCTATCGTTTTCATGCGAGCCTCCCGAAATCCGTTACCGGTTCCACCCACCAAGCCACGTGCGGATTCTGGATCGCCTCGCGCAGAGCCGCGATGAGATTTTCGATCCGATCGGCAGGCAGGACCATCAACATCAGTCTGCGCTTGATCCGTCCCCGCACGAGTTCGTGGGTCGAAGCCGTGTCGAAACCGGTGCCGTGTCCTTCCGCCGCGATGATCGTGAAGCCCGGCAACGGAGGATCCTGTTCCAGCAGCAGCTCGATTAGCGAATCCTCCACGCCCGGGGGGAACACCAGGGTCAGTCGCTTCAGTTCCAGGCTTTCCATCGTAATCACCTCAAACCTTTCCGAATCGCCGGAACAGCACCGGCAGCAACAACAACGTCAGTAATGTCGAAGTCACCAGCCCGCCGATGACGACGATTGCCAGTGGCCGCTGGATCTCCGACCCCGGGCCGGTGGCGAACAGCATCGGCACCAGGCCTAGCGCGGTAATTGCCGCCGTCATCAGCACCGGACGCAACCGCCGCTTCGCGCCCTCGCTCACGACCTCTTCCATGGGCATACCGGTCGCCGACAACTGGTTGAAGTAGGCCACCAGCACCAGGCCGTTCAGCACGGCGATACCCAGCAGGGCGATGAAACCGACCGACGCCGGCACGGACAGGTATTCGCCCGTCAACCACAACGCCAGCACGCCGCCGACCAGCGCGAAGGGGATGTTGGCAAGGATGAGCAAAGACTGTTTTGCCGATCCGAAAGTCATGAACAGCACCAGGAAGATCAGCAACAGCGCCACGGGCACGACCGTGGCCAGACGCGCGGCGGCACGTTGCTGGTTCTCGAACTGGCCGCCCCAGACCAGACGATAACCGGCCGGCAGATTGACCTCGCGTGCGACGGCCGCACGGGCATCGGTGACGAAGCCCACCAGATCGCGGCCGGTGACGTTCGCCTGCACCACCGAATAGCGGGAGGCATTTTCACGGTCGACCTTCACCGGCCCGTCCACGCGCGTGATGTTGGCGACCTGCGACAGCGGCACCATTCGGCCATCCGGCGTGGACAGGCTGCCGCCGATAAACATCGCCGGCGTCGCCCGCAGGCGCTCGCCGCCCCGCACCAGGATGGGTGTACGCCGGCCGGCTTCCATCACGACGCCGACCGGAGTGCCTTCGACACGAGCGCGCAGCTCATCTTCAATAGTGGTGATGTCCAGGCCTTCGCGGCCGGCGGCCTGCCGGTCGATGCGCGTGCTCAAGTACTGCACGCCGCCGTTGGTCAGCGTGAACACGTCCTGGTTGCCCGGGACCTTCTTCAGCACGGCTTCGATATTGCCCGCCAGTTCGCCCAGCACGTTGAGATCGGGCCCGAAGATCTTGACCGCGACGTCGCCGCGGCTGCCGGTGAGCATCTCCGACACGCGCATCTCAATGGGCTGCGTGAAGCTGTAGGCAATCCCCGGAAAGCCGGCCATCACCTTGCGCAGTTCATTGGCCAGCCATTCCTTGTCGGGTTTGCGCCACTGGTCCTTGGGCTTGAGCTGGAGGAAGACATCGCTCTGGTTCAACCCCATGGGATCGAGACCCAGTTCGTCGGCACCGACACGCGCCACCACGTGTGAAACCTCAGGCACGTCGGCCATCAGCTTGCGCTCGATGCGCAGGTCATCTTCCACCGACCGGTTCAGATTGATCGACGGCAGCTTCTCCAGCTGCATCAGGAGGTCGCCCTCATCCATGGTCGGCATGAAGGTCTTGCCAACCTGCAGATAAGCGGCCACACCCAGCGCCAGCATGACGACCGCGGCGGCGATCACCTGCCGAGGGTGCCGCAGCGCATGACCCAGCAGCGGCGCATAGCCCGCGGAGAACATGCGCATCACAAGCGGTTCGCCATGCTTGCCGCCACCCAGCACCATCGAGGCCAGCACCGGAACGAAGGTCAGCGAAAGGAACAGCGAGCCGGCCAGGGCGAAGACGATGGTCAGCGCCACCGGCGAGAACAGCTTGCCTTCGAGATCGCTCAAGGTCATTAGCGGCAGGAACACCAGGCAGATGATCAGGATGCCGGAGGCCACCGGCGTCGCCACTTCGGCGGCGGCGCGATAAATGATGTGCAGCTTCGGCAGCCGTGCCGCGGCGGGACTGTGCAGGTGACTGATGGCGTTCTCGACCACGACCACCGCCGCGTCCACCAGCATGCCGATGGCAATCGCCAGCCCCCCTAGGCTCATGAGGTTGGCGCTCATGCCGAACATCCGCATGAGAATGAAAGTCACCAGGGCCGCCAGCGGCAACATCAGTGCGACGACCAATGCCGCGCGCACGTCGCCGAGGAAAAGCAGCAGCAGGATGACCACCAGCACGCTGGCTTCAAGCAAGGCATGCTCCACCGTGCCGACGGCACGTTTGATCAGCGCGCCGCGATCGTAGAACACCTCGATCTTCACGCCCTGAGGCAGACTGGGCTGGAGTTCCTTCAGTCGTTCGCGCACGGCGCGCACCAGCGTCGAGGCATCGGCGCCACGCAGGCCGACCACCAAGCCTTCGACCGCCTCTTCCTTGCCGTCGCGGGTGACGGCGCCGTAGCGCGTCAGGCTTTCCGTGCGTACTTCGGCGACGTCGCCTACCTGCACCGGAACACCGTCGCGGCGTGCGATTACGATGCGGCGCAGGTCGTCCAATGTCCGGATCGCGCCTTCGGCGCGCACAATCAGCGCCTCCTCGCCTTCGCTGAGGCGGCCGGCGCCGTCGTTGCGGTTGTTGCGTTCGATCGCCGAGACCACGTCGGCGAAACCTATGCGCGCCCGCGCCAATGCATCGGGCTTCGGAACCACGGCGAAAGCGCGCACGAGACCACCCAGTGCGTTGACGTCGGCAACACCGGGTATCGTCCTCAGCGCCGGGCGTAGGGTCCAGTCCAGCAGTGTCCGGCGTTCCTCGGTGCTGAGATTGCCGCCCTCGATGGTGAACATGAACAAATCGGAAAGCGGCGTCGCCACCGGCGCCAGACCGCCTCCCACGCCGGCGGGCAGATTGGGCGCGACGTTGGCGTAGCGCTCGGCAACCTGCTGGCGTGCCCAGTAGATGTCGGTGCCTTCCTCGAAATTGATGGTGATGTCGGCTATCGCGTATTTCGCCGAGGCGCGCAGGATCGTCTGTTTCGGGATCCCCAGCAGTTCCATCTCCAGCGGCACGATGACACGGGTTTCGACCTCTTCCGGCGTCATCCCCGGGGCCTTCAGGATCATCTTCACCTGCGTCGGCGAGATGTCCGGATAGGCATCGATCGGGATTTTCATGAAGGAGTAGGCACCCGCGGCGGCAAGCCCCACCGTCAGGGCCAGCACCAGCAGCCGCTGGGTCAGCGAGAATTCGACGAGACGTGCGAGCATGATTACTCTCCCGCCTTCTCGGAAGCGAGTGACTTCAGCGCGCTGACGCCACTCACCACCACGGCATCGCCTGCCGATAGCGGGCCCTGCACTGTCATGTCCGTGGCATCCTGTCCGAGCACCGTCACGGGCACGGCGCGGAATGCGCCTTCGCCCGCGGCGACATAGACGTGGCTTTCACCGCTCTGCATGACAACCGCGGCACGCGGCACGCGCAGCGCGCCTTCCGGTGCGCGCAGGCGCAGGCTGGCGATCACCCGCTGTCCCGGCAGCAGGCCGGCATCCGCCGGCAGTTCGGCGCGGATGACCACGGTTTGCGTGGCCGGATCCAGCGCGGCGCCGCGTCCGGTCACCTTCGCCGTCACCTTACCGACGACAACCGTATCGCCCACCTCAATCTGGTCGGCGACGGCCGCCGGTACCCGCATGTCCAGGCGATAGCCGCCGCGCTGGGCGATGACGAAGGCCACGCCCATGGACTCGATCGGTTCACCGACCGCCACGCGGCGCGAGATTACACGGCCGTCCACCGGCGCCCGCAGCACGTAAGTCAGGGCATTGCCGCCCTCACCGGCCAGGCCTTCGACGGTCTGCTCCACGACCTTAAGTTCCGCGTCCAGCGCCCGCAGATGGGCCCGGCTGGCTTCGGCACGCGAAGCCGGAATGATGCCCTCGGCGAGCAGGACCTTGTCGCGCTGTGCCTGGCGACTGGCGACGTCGCGATCGGCCCGCACCTGCACCAGGCGTGCCCACTCGCTGGCGTATTCGCGACTGGCCACGCGCGCCAGTTCCTGGCCGGCGTGCACGGTGTCACCCTCGTCGACCGCCACCTTGGTCAACCGGCCGGCAAACATGGCCGTCACGGCCGAACTGCGATCCACCGGCAGAACCACCTCGCCGGCAGCGCCGTCGATGACGAGTTCCGTCGCTTTCTCGACCGGGGCGGACTTGATCTCGAGCAGGCGCTGTTGTTCCGCACTCACGCGGATGACGGATTCCCCGGCGGCGGCGGATGACCACGCCGGCAGGATGGATATGGCAAACGCCAGCGCGCGGGCGGCGGCGAAACGAAGCGAGGCCATGGTGCATTCCTCTTCAAAGGACTGGATTGAACTCAGTCTAAGAAAGGATGCTTTGGATACGCTTAAGATGCCATGACGTTGGTCAAGCGCGGTTCAAGACGGCACGGCGCCACCCCGTTTTTTGGGACGCGGACAGGCTTGAAAAGACCCGCGCGGCGGCACTCGCCGCGCCGGCCGGTTGCGATTGGCGTGGAGCGTTACGCGCTCAGGAGGTGGGCGGCAACGGCTTGAACCCGCCAAGTTTCGCCTCGAGCGAGCCCGCCTCCAGGCGAAAGTGCAGATCGAGTTCCAGCAGCCGGGTCAACGCCCGCGTCAGCGCCAGGCCCAGGCCGGCATGATTGGCCGGCTCCTCACTCGGGGTCTTGCGGAAATACCGCTCTCCCAGGCGGGCGAGGTCAGCCCCGGTCAACGCCGGGGCCGGATTGGCGACCACGAGCCGGGGCCCGGCTTCGCCGTCCGTCGCCCGCACCGTGACCCGCGATCCTTCCGGCGAATATTGAACCGCGTTGGCCAGCAGGTTCGCGATCACTCTTTCGATCAGGGCCATGTCGGTCATCACCCAGATCTCGCCGGGCACGTCGAGGTCCAGGGACAGGCGACGCAGCGCGGCGGTGTCGCGCAGGGGCGCGCATTGGTCGCGGACCACCGCAGCGAGATCGACCGGCTCCAGTGCCGGTGTAGCCAGCCCGGCCTCATAGCGGGTCAGCGCCAGCAGGCCTTCGACCGAACGGCTCATGCCGGACAAGGAATCCAACACCGCGCGCAGATCCGCGCGTGCCGCCTCGTCCGGGTGCCGGCGCAGGGCCAACTCCGTCAGCGATCGCGCTTCCGCCAGCGGCGTGCGCAACTCGTGGGCGACGCTGTGGGCGAAACGGCGTTCCTGTTCCAGCGCCTCCACCAGCGTCGCCATCGCCCGCTCCAGCGTGCGCCCGACGGGTACCAACTCCGCCGGCAGCGACGAGGACGGCGGCGGTGCCGCCGCCGGATCGGCGCTCAGCCGCGCCGCCGAATCGGCGAAATCCGCAAGCGGACGCAGGCCTCGCCGCAAGGCAAATGCGGTCAGGACCGTGACCGCGACAAGGGCCGCGCCGACACCGGTCACCAACATGAAGTGCAAACGGTTTTCGAGTTGGTCCAGCGCTTCGCGCTCGCTGGCCACGACCAGCACCCTCGGCGCGGTGTCGCTCATCGACACCCGCAAAATCACGGCCCGGCCCGCGTGTCCGTCCGGCAGCTCGGTATCGTAGAACAGCGGCTGGCTGGTGCTGGCGGGATGGCGGATATCCCGCCCTTCCAGGGTGTCGGAACGCAGCAAAGTCCGGCCCGACGTGTCCCACACCTGGTAGTAGTCGGTATGGCCCCCCTTGGAGAATTCCGGCCACCAACGCTCGGCACGGCTGGCCTGTGTCGAACGCACCTGCATCACGGCCGCCATGGCCCGGGCCCGTTCCAGCAGCGCCGCGTCGAAGCGGCCATACAGTTCGCGATCGATGAGCCAGTCCAAGGCAAAGAAAAGCACCGCCACCGGCACGACGACGCCCAGCATCAGCGCCAGCACCAGCCGCGTGCGTATGGGCATCGGCGCCTTAGCGGATGAGATAGCCAAATCCCCTCCGTGTCTCGATCAGCTGGCCCGCGCCCGCCTTGTTGAGCTTGGCGCGCAGCGTGCTCACCAGCACTTCTATGACCTTGTCGGCGGTGGCGCTGCGGCTGTCGTAGAGATGCTCGAAGAGCATGCCGCGGGACTGCACGCTGCCGCGGCGCCGGAGCAGGATCTCGAGCAGGGCCTGCTCCTTCGGCGTCAACTCGACCGGACTGCCGTTGACCCGGGCGATACGTTTGGCGGTATCGAGTTCGACACCCTCCGCGCCCAGGATCGTCGTCGGCGCGTCCAGTGTCCGCCGCATCAACGCCTGCACGCGAGAATTGAGTTCGTCGAAATCGAAGGGCTTGACCAGATAATCGTCGGCCCCCTGGTTCAGCGCCTCGATACGATCGCCAACCTGGTCGCGCGCCGACAATACCAGTACGCGGGTGGTCAGACCTTTGGCGCGCAGTTGCCGCAGAAAGCTGATGCCGTCGACTTTGGGCATCATCAGGTCCAGCACCACGATGTCATACGGATAGGCATCGACGAAAGCCAGCGCCTGGGCGCCGTCGCCGGCCTCGTCCACCGCCCAGCCGAGCGCGGCAAACTGTTCACGCAGGGCGGCGCGCAGTTTTTCCGAATCTTCCACAAGAAGCAGGCGCATGGGCAGTCACAACTCTATCGCGGCATCACATTTCGGTGCGGCACCCTAGGGAACCTCTGCAAAACGCAGAGGTTCCTGCGGCACAAGGACGT